>CASFRX010000025.1 GCA_949297075.1 uncultured Oscillospiraceae bacterium
CGGTCATTCTATGGTTGATTATCTCAAAGAGTACGCAGAAACACAGTATTCCGATGAAGAATTTAAAAAGGAATGTAAAAAATATTCCCATGCACAGCCTTTCACAAAGGAATCTTTGCTTTACCGTGATATCTTTGAAAAATACTATCCCGGTCAAGGGGAAATGATTGTTGATTTTTGGATGCCAAACAAAGCTTGGGAGGGCTGTAATGTTAACGATCCGTCAGCCCGTGTTCTTTCAAACTACGGCAACAGCGGAAAGTAAGAAAGCATACATCGCATTTGTTTTAGTGCGATGTGTTTTCTGCCGGAAAAAATTTAAAAAACCTTCCGCTAAGCAGTTGACAAAATACTCGGAAGAGAGTATAATGTCCGAGTAAAAGGCAAGGGCGTCTTTAAGTTATACTTGAAGTGTCTTTGCCTTTAATTTTGCTTACAATTAAACAGCCTTGGGGCAATGGGGTCTTGCGATTGCCAAGACTTCATTACCCCTTTTTGATTGTAAATTATTTTGGAGGTTTTGCGCATGGAAAAGAGAAATCAACTTTATGAAGGAAAGGCAAAAAAGGTTTTTGAAACCGATAATCCGGAAATGCTTATTGTTTCCTACAAGGATGATGCAACTGCCTTTAACGGCCTTAAAAAGGGAACTATCGCCGGCAAGGGTGTTATCAACAACAAAATGAGCAATCTGCTCATGCAAATGCTCGAAAAAAACGGCGTTCCGACTCATTTTGTTGAGGAACTTTCTGAGCGTGAAACTCTCGTAAAAAGAGTTAAGATTTTGCCCCTTGAGGTTATTGTTCGCAATATTGCCGCCGGCTCTTTTTCAAAGAATTACGGCGTTCCTGAGGGCAAAGTCTTCAAAACTCCTACTATTGAGTTTTCTTATAAAAACGATGAGCTCGGAGATCCCCTTTGCAACAGCTACCACGCAGTAGCCCTTGAGCTTTGCACTGACGAAGAGCTTGAAACTGTTAAAGCCTACGCTTTTAAAGTAAACGATTTGCTTAAAGCGTTTTGGAACGAGTGCGGCGTAACCTTGGTAGATTTTAAGATTGAGTTTGGCAGACTTTCTGACGGCACTATTGTTTTGGCAGATGAAATCAGCCCCGATACCTGCCGCTTATGGGACAGCAAAACTCAAGAAAAGCTTGATAAAGACAGATTCCGCAGAGATTTAGGCGGAGTTGAAGAGGCATACCGTGAAATTATGAGCCGATTGGAAAAGGCCATCAATAAGTAAAATACTTATGCCTGCTGCAAAGATTTGAAAAATATTTCAGAATATAAATAAACTGATGAAAAAACAAGGAGTAAACTCTATGAATAACAACTGTGCAATAGTGGGAATTAACTGGGGCGATGAAGGAAAGGGAAGAATGGTTGACCTTCTGACCGAGGATTATGACATTGTAGTTCGCTATCAGGGCGGCGGCAATGCAGGTCACACGGTAATCAATGAGAAGGGCAAATTTGCGCTTCACCTTTTGCCTTCAGGCATTTTCAGAGACGGCGTAATCAATATTCTCGGTAACGGCGTAGCGCTTGACCCTGAAAACCTTTGGAACGAAATGCAGGATGTAATGTCAAAAGGTGTTTCCATTACACCCGAAAGCCTTAAGATCAGCGATAGGGCATCCCTTTTGCTTCCGTGGCACAGAGAGCTGGACGAGCTGGAAGAACAGCGTCTTGCCGATAAAAAGTACGGCTCTACCAAACAGGGTATAGCTCCGTTTTATTCAGATAAATACCAAAAGAAAACAGTGCTTGCAGGCGAGCTGTTCTATCCCGAAAAGCTCAAACAGCATCTTAAAGATTTGCTGGAATGGAAAAACCTGACTCTTACCGGAGTATACGGTGCAGAGCCCATTAGCGAAGCTGCTGTAAACGAGTGGGTTGCAAACTACTGCGAAAAAATCAAGCCCTTTATCTGCGATACAGGCGAGATTTTGAAAACTGCTTCTGAAAACGGCAAAAAAATACTCTTCGAGGCACAGCTCGGTTCGCTCAGAGATTTGGACTACGGCATCTATCCCTATACAACTTCTTCTAACACAACAGCCGCATATGCTCCTATCGGCTCCGGATTCCCCGGCGCAAAAATCGACAGAGTTTTGGGCGTAGTTAAAGCATATTCCACCTGTGTAGGCGAAGGCCCGTTTGTTTCGGAAATGTTCGGTGATGAAGCAGAGGCTTTGCGCAAGGCCGGAAATGAGTACGGCGCAAAAACCGGCAGACCCCGCCGTGTGGGTGCTATGGATATCGTTGCTACTTCTTACGGTATCGAAGTTCAGGCGGCAACGGAAATCGCACTTACTAAATTAGATGTTCTGTCAGATATGGAACAAATTCCCGTTTGCGTAGCTTACATGCTGGACGGCAAGGAAATTCACCGTTTCCCGTTCCCTGCAGCATTAAATGATTCAACGCCTGTTATTGAGTATAAAAAGGGCTGGATGCAGGATATTTCAGGCGTTCGTAAATGGGAAGATCTCCCTGAAGCCGCTCGTGATTATGTAAAATTCATTGAAAAAGCCGTTGGCTGTCCTATAAAGTATATATCTGTAGGTCCCGAAAGGGAAAGCATAATTGTAATGGATTAAAATTTTAGCTGAGAAAATTAATTGAAAACGGAGAAACGATATGACTTCAAAATATGAATCCCCTTTATCCTCACGCTATGCATCTGAGTATATGCTAAAGCTTTTTTCATCCGATACCCGCTATAAAACCTGGCGAAAGCTTTGGGTATCTTTGGCAAAGGCAGAAAAAAGCCTCGGATTATCTATAACCGATGAGCAGATTGCTCAGTTGGAAGCCAACATTGATAATATCGACTACGAATGCGTCAGCCGCAGAGAGGCGGAGGTTCGCCACGATGTTATGGCTCATGTATATGCTTACGGTGTGGTAGCGCCTAAAGCCGCAGGCGTAATTCATCTTGGCGCCACAAGCTGCTATGTTACCGACAATGCTGATATCGTTATCTACAGAGACGCACTTATTTATATCAAAAAAGAGCTTAAAAAGGTTATTGCAAACCTTGCCGATTTTTCTGAAAAATATAAGGCCTTGCCTACTCTCGGCTACACCCATTATCAGCCGGCTCAGCTTGTTACCGTTGGTAAAAGAGCAACTCTTTGGATACAGGATTTTGTTTCGGATTTGGAAGAAATTGATTTTATTCTTGAAAATTTGAAGTTCTTAGGCTGCAGAGGTACTACCGGCACAGAGGCGAGCTTTGTTGAACTTTTTGACGGCGATACCGCAAAAATCGACAAGATGAACGAAATGATTGCAAGCGACTTCGGCTTTAAGCGCAGATTTTCTGTTTGCGGTCAAACCTATCCGAGAAAGCTTGATTCAAGAATTTTGAGCACTCTTTCCGCTGTTGCACAAAGCGCCTACAGAATGGCAAACGATATAAGGCTTTTACAGCATGACCGTCAGGTAGAAGAGCCATTTGAGAAAAATCAAATCGGTTCTTCGGCAATGGCATACAAGCGTAACCCCATGAGAAGCGAAAGAATTTGCTCCCTTTCTCGTTATCTTATTTCCGATGTTACTAATGCGGCAATGACAGCCTCTACTCAGTGGCTGGAGCGTACTCTTGACGATTCCGCAAACAGACGAATTTCTATGCCGGAAGGTTTCCTTTGTGCAGATGCAGTTCTCCGCCTTTGCCAAAATGTAACCGACGGCTTGCATGTCAACGAAAAAATCATTGAAAGAACCGTCCGTGAATACCTACCCTTTATTGCAACTGAAAACTTAATGATGGAGGCTGCAAAAAAAGGCGGCAACCGTCAGGAGCTTCACGAAATTATCCGCAAATGCTCCATGAAAGCCACAGAAGAAATGAAAAACGGCGGCAGCTGTGATCTGCTCAAGTTTTTGAGTGCCGAGCCTCAGTTTGGCTTGAAGCTTGAAGAAATGGAGCAGCTTCTCACTCCATCAATGTATATTGGCAGATGTGCGGAACAGGTTGAGAATTACTTAAATGAAATTAAACCCTTGATTGCGGATGTAGAGCACAGTACAGCAGAAATTACATTGTAAGGCGGTGAAAATATGAACGAAAAAATCCTTGTTTTAGATTTCGGCGGTCAGTATAACCAGCTTATCGCTCGCCGTGTGCGTGAGCAGAAAGTATATGCTGAAATTAAGCCTTATAACAAAATCACCTGTGCGGATATTCAAAATGCGGGCTATAAGGGCATCATTTTTACAGGCGGTCCAAACAGCGTTTATGATGAAAAATCCCCTCATTTTGACCCCGAAATTCTAAATTTAGGTATTCCGATTTTGGGCATATGTTACGGCGCACAGCTTTTGGCTTTTATGGCAGACGGAAAAGTTACAAGCGCCGATGATAAAAGTGAATACGGCAACACTATCCTGTATGTAGAGGATTGCGCTTTGTTTGAAGATGTGCCGCATATAAGCAACTGCTTTATGAGCCATACAGATTATGTGTCGGAATTACCGCAAGGATTTACCGTAAAAGCGACCACAAAGAATTGTCCTGCGGCCGCATTTGCCGATGAATCAAAAGGTCTTTACGGCGTTCAGTTTCATCCTGAGGTAACTCACACCGACTACGGTAAAAATATAATTCGTAATTTCCTTTTCAATGTCTGCGGCTGTGTCGGAGATTGGAAAATGGAAGATTTTATAGAAAGAACAGCAGAGCGTTACCGAGAAGAACTAAAGGGCAAAAAGGTGCTTTTAGCTCTCTCCGGCGGAGTCGATTCCTCCGTTGCTGCCGCACTTCTCTATAAAGCTATCGGTGAAAACCTTGTTTGCGTTTTTGTTGACCACGGCTTGCTGCGTAAAGATGAGGGCAATTTTGTAGAAAGCACCTTCAAGGGAAAATTCGGCATGAATTTAGTTCGTGTCAATGCAGAGGATAGATTCCTCTCAAAGCTCGCCGGTATAACCGAGCCGGAGCAGAAGCGCAAAATAATCGGCGAAGAATTTATCCGTGTATTTGAAGATGAAGCAAAAAACTTAGGCAAAATTGATGTTTTGGCGCAAGGCACCATTTATCCCGATATCATAGAAAGCGGAAAAGGGGATTCGGCGGTAATAAAAAGCCACCACAATGTTGGCGGATTGCCGGATGTAATCAGCTTTGAAAGCATTGCAGAACCTCTGAGCGATTTGTTCAAGGACGAGGTGCGTGAGGTCGGAACTAAGTTAGGGCTTCCCGATGCTTTGGTTTACCGTCAGCCGTTCCCGGGTCCCGGTCTTGCGGTTCGGATAATCGGAGAAATTACAAAAGAAAAATTACAGCTTCTTAAAGAGGCTGATGCAATTTTTCGAGAGGAAATTGATAACTGCCCCGAAAAAATAGAAACCAACCAATATTTTGCTGTGCTCACCGATACCTACAGCGTAGGTGTTAAAGGCGATGCGAGAGCATACGGCTATGTGGCGGCGTTGCGTGCTGTTACAACCGATGATTTTATGACAGCACAGTGGACCCGTATTCCTTATGATGTATTAGAGCGAGCAAGCAATCGCATAACCGGAGAGATAAGAGAAATAACCAGAGTTGTGTATGATATCACTTCCAAACCTCCGGCAACGGTGGAATGGGAATAAAGGAGCAATTACTATGGCTAAGTATATATTTGTTACAGGCGGCGTTGTATCAGGACTTGGCAAAGGCATTACTGCGGCATCTCTCGGCCGCTTGCTAAAATGCCGAGGATTAAAGGTTGCAGCTCAAAAGCTTGATCCATATATCAATGTTGACCCCGGCACAATGAGCCCATATCAGCACGGAGAAGTTTTCGTCACTGTTGACGGCGCTGAGACTGACCTTGATCTCGGACACTACGAACGCTTTATAGATGAAAACCTAAATAAATTTTCAAACCTTACGACAGGTAAAGTTTATTGGAATGTTCTCAATAAGGAGCGCCGTGGCGAATATCTCGGCTCCACCGTTCAGGTTATTCCTCATATCACCGATGAGATTAAAGCATTTATCTATAGAGTCGGCAAACAAACCGACGCAGATGTGGTAATCACGGAAATCGGCGGAACAATAGGCGATATTGAGTCACAGCCTTTCCTTGAAGCAATCAGACAGGTATCACTTGAAGTTGGTAAGGAAAACAGCTTGTTTATTCATGTTACTTTAGTGCCGTTTTTAAGCGGCTCTGATGAACATAAATCCAAGCCCACTCAACATTCCGTAAAAGAACTGCAAGGCATGGGCATCAGTCCCGATATTATTGTGCTTCGCTGTGACAGACCTCTGGAAGAGTCCATTTTTAAAAAAATCTCTCTTTTCTGTAATGTTAAGCCGGATTGTGTTATCGAAAATATCACACTGCCCATATTATATGAAGCGCCTCTCATGCTCGAAAGAGCTAATTTTTCCGAGGTTGTTTGCAGAGAGCTCAACCTTAAAACTAAGCCGATAGACTTAACCGAATGGTGTGAGATGGTGGAAAAAATTAAAAACCGTCAGCACAGCGTAG
>CASFRX010000026.1 GCA_949297075.1 uncultured Oscillospiraceae bacterium
AAGCATTTGTTTCTCGATAAAAATTCCCTGTATTTTTGCCAAAAGCCTCGCAAGGCGTCAGCCTTGCTGCGTTTTGTGGCTTCAATACAAGAAAGTTTACTATCTTACGAAACTGCGAAGCACTGTAATATGAAAATTTTGAGTACAACAAAGGCAAAACCGTCCGATAATGCTGACGCATATCGGGCGGTTTTAACGCATTATTGTGCCAAAATTTCACATTTTAAAGAAATACTGCCTTATGTGGTGTCGGCGAACAAGTCGGTTTTGTTTCAGCTCGGTGTTTTTTTCTTTATTCTACCGCAATCATTTGGTGGATATATACCTTTGGCACGGTGAATTTAATTTTGCCATTTTCATATGTAAAATCAATTTCTTCATTTTGGGGCACAAGGCTGACCTTTTGCGGCTTTTCGCCTTTAAGTTCAACGCTTATATCATAAACCGGAACGATATCCTCGATTACCTCGGTATCAATGCCTCTTTTGGTTGTATGGGCAAAGAGGAGATGTACGATTTTTCGCTCAGCCTGTCGGGTTAAGGTCACAACACCTCTGTCGGGCAGATTTTTGACGGCGATTGAGGCGTTGTCGCCCAAAAGCGCATCCACAAAATGAGCAATAAGCTCTTTGATATGGAAATCGCCGGAAATGCCGTAGCCTGAAAAGACATTCCAGCCGATATAGCCCACATTGCCTTTGATAACCGAGGTGGGATAGGTGAAAGCCCTGTTGTTCGGTGCGTGCTGGTGGGAACAGAAACATTCGGGAGTTCTGTTGAAATACGGATTTTGTCCGTATGAATGAACGGCGGCGTCTATGACCTCAAAGCGGTGAGAAACAGGACGCATTATGTATTCCGTAGTGCCGTTAACGGTCGGAAAATCGGGGATAAAATATGTTGGTCTAAACTCGTTTTCGCCTAAATATTTTATGCCTGCATCAACGCAGAAATTGCCCTTTTCATCAAGCCCCGAACCGCCTGAAAGAAGAAGCTTGCCGCCGCTTTTGAGATATTCGTCGGTCTTTGCTTTGATTTTCTCATCAAAGGTGATGTAATCGGGCATGATGATGAGCTTGTATTTTGAGAAATCTCCATTCTTGTCAATCAAATCGTAAAGGCGCTTTGTTTCGTGGAGCGCTCTGCTTGCGCCAACATCGGCTCTTGCTTCTTCGCTGTCACGGCCATAGCCCATTGCTTCCACCGAAAGCACGCCGATATCCGAAATATTCTTTGCGCCCTTGCACCAAGGCTCTTTTTTCTCAACCTCGGCATAGGCCTTGCCGATGAGGGAAAAGGTTGCAGGGTTCAGCTTTCCCTCAGGGTGCATCTGGTCGCCGATTGAGGAGCCTGCGCCGAGGGCAAGAGAAAGTGAAGTTTCGTAAATCAGGGCATTGGGATGCTTAAAGCCGCCAAATTCGCCCCATGTGCCATGGAATTTGCCCGTCATGCCGAGGAAATTCTCTCTCTGAGTTCTTGCATGAGCCGCTGACATGAGAAAATGGTCGTATCCCCAGCCGCCTGTGGGCAGGCTTTCAAGCTCATAATGCTCAAGGGTATCGTATAAATCGGGTCTGTCCTTTGAAATGTGACCCGAATTTTGGAAAATTACGGTTTCGGGGTTGTGCTTTTTAACAACTCGGTAGACTTCGTCCAGGTAGTGCCTGTAGACCATTTGACCGAATTTCTTTGCGTCCTCATCGTTTAGATAGCTCATACCCAGCTTTTTCATATCGGCACGGCATTTTCCGCAGTAGCAAACTCTCTCGCCCACAATATCTAAAAAGATTTCGCAGGGATTATAAAGCTCCATAACCTCTTCGATTTCAGCAAGAAGCCGGTCAAGGTAGCCCGTGTTAAAGCAGAGCAAATGAAATCTTGCAGTCATGAAATCGTCAAAGAGGTTTTCGCCGTGTTTTTGGCGATTAAGCCATTCGGGGTGGAGGTTTGCGTCCTTTTCGTCAAGCCCTGCGGAAATATAAACAGGCGCTTTAACTCCTATTTCTCTGCAAGCCTCAAGCTGTGCACCCAAAAGGTCAAAATTGAGGTTGGGATGCATTGTGTTAACCTTTGTGGGATAATAGGAATAACCGTGATGGCATTTTGCAAAAACGGTTATGGAATCAACATGACCGTCCTTCAAAGTCTGCTGCCATTCTTCTTTGTTGAATTTTGCACCGATTTCGGGTATTTCGGGGGAAGTGTGAAAATCTAAATGAACCTGCCTGAATCTAAAATCGTCCATACTTTTTCTCCTCATTTTATTTTGAATTCACTTCAAAGGAAATATCGTTCTTTTCACAAAAATATTTGATTTTCTTTAATGCCTGATAATTTGGAATTGCCTTTTCATTTTCCCAACGATTTACTGTTGAAAAAGAGACACCAATCGCATCAGCGAACTCCGTTTGATTCAACAGACATTTTCTTCTAATATCTTTAATCTCACTGCTTATACTCATGAGTGACCTCCTTATCCATTTATATAGCGTTATTATAGCACATTTAACGCAAAAAGTAAATTGCTGTGAGCGTAAATTCTGCACCACTAATTTAATAAATACCATAAGATGTGTACCAAAATACGGATAGCTAAAATCAATATTTTTGTCCACCCAACCCCAAATCAACACTTTTGTCTATCCAACTATAAAAAACTGCCTCTTTGCAGCTATCAAAACGCAGAAAATCCGAGGACCTGGATTTACTTCCAAATCCTCGGAAAAGCCTTATGTTTCAAGTATTTTCACACTATCAATTATGTACTTTAGTCAACAGAACTGCGCACTCGACTGTTGTTTCACTGTCCCAACGGATATGTGTCACATTCTCATCCCCGTCATAAAAGACGGGG
This sequence comes from uncultured Oscillospiraceae bacterium, assembly GCA_949297075.1. GTDB lineage: Bacteria > Bacillota > Clostridia > Oscillospirales > Acutalibacteraceae > UBA8612. Next base: position 2,855 of record CASFRX010000026.1, read on the forward strand.
AATTTGAAATTGATACACTTTAACAGTCTGCCGTCGGGCTGTTCTTCTTTGAATATCTCAACACTTTCTATAAAGGTATTGAGAAACTTCTTTTTCTCTGCATCAGTAAACTCTTTGTACATTGTACCATAATAATGCAGAAAAAGATAGACATTTTCACCTGATATTTTTTCTTCTTTTATATTTGCTATACGGGATTGTAATTCTGTTATTTGTTCCTCTACAACCTCTATCTCATCATAGAAGTCATAAAGTCTGTTTTGCATATGCTGGAGTTACAATATAATAGGAAAGCTGAGGTAACAGCAAAATTCTATTCAAAAAGAGGGTAAGCCTTATGAAAGCTGTTATTTATGCCCGATATTCTTGCAGCGGTCAGCGAGAAGAATCTATCGAGGGACAGATTCGTGAATGTACAGAGTATGCAAAAAGAAACGGTATACAAATAGTCGGTACATACGCAGACAAAGCAAAAACCGGAAAGAACGATAACAGGTTTAATTTCCAGCGTATGATATCGGACAGCTCAAAAAAATTGTTCGATATTATTCTTGTGTGGAAGTTGGACCGCTTTGCGAGAAACAAGTATGATTCCGCACAATATAAACATCTGCTCAGTAAGAACAAAATCCGTGTTGTATCAGCAACGGAGATGATTTCGGACTCTCCCGAAGGAGCGCTTATGGAAAGTCTGCTTGAAGGAATGGCAGAATACTACAGCCTTGAACTTGCGGTTAAGGTAGAAAGAGAGCAGATTGAAAATGCATTGAAGGGCTGCTTCAACGGAGGTACAGTACCGCTTGGGTATAAAATAAATCATGAACGTCGTTTTGAAATTGATCACATGACGGCTCCGTTTGTTCTGAAGGCTTTTGAGCTTTACGTTTCGGGGTCAACTATGAAGGAAATTGCCGAGTATTTGAAGTCCAAAGGCATTAAAAACAATCGAGGTACTCCGATGGCTCTGAACACGGTGTCAAATATGCTGACAAACCGCAGATATATTGGCGAGTATTCATACAAGCATGTTTTTCTTCCGGATGGTATACCTGCAATTATATCAAAAAAACTGTTTGAGCGTGTGCAAAGAAAAATTGCAATCAATAGAAAATCTCCTGCAAAACATAAAGCACAGGAAGACTATATCCTTTCAATTAAGCTTTACTGCGGAACATGTATGACTTATATGGTTGGTGAAAGCGGCACTTCGCAGAATCAGTCAATTTACCGCTACTATAAATGTCTGTCTTCAAAACGCAAACGCGGCTGTGACAGAAAGGCCGTAAAAAAGGATTGGATCGAGGATATTGTTATTGAAATGATTATGAAGCTTATCTGGGATGATGCACTTATTGAAAGATTGACCGACTTGGTTATGAAAGAACAGGCAAACGAGTGCACAGCCGTTCCTTTGCTCAAAAAACAGCTTAAGGAAGTTGAGAAAGCAATTTCAAATGTAATGAAGGCTATTGAGCAGGGAGTTATCACACCCTCAACAAAAAGCCGCCTTGAAGAACTCGAAAACGAAAAGGAAGAAATTGAAAAGCAAATTATAATCGAAAGCCTTGAACATCCGCTTCTTACCCGTGAGCAGGTTATGTATTGGTTTTATAACCTGAGAACAATCAACGGAAAAGATCTGAGAAGCCGCAAGATGCTCGTTGACTGCTTTGTTAATTCGGTAATTCTTCACGATGACAGAATTGATTTTTATTTTAACTACAAAGAGGGTGCAAAAACACTCTCTTTAAAAAAGCTCAAAAATAGTTCGGATATGTTAACTGACTTTCCACCAAAAAATAGACTTGCTTTTGCAAGTCTATTTTTTTTCCATTGCGAAAGCAATGGCATATCATCAAGGGCGACTTGTCGCCCTTGTATCTCATCAGTCCGTCAGGGCTGTATATCATCACACCTTTAGGTGTGTATCAAAAATGCTTTCGCAATGATGATATACAACGGTTAGCACCGTTGATGATATCCACGGCGTTGCCGTGATGATATGCAATTCCTTGCGGAATTGATTATATACAATGCTTCGCATTGGTTTCAACAAAAATATGTGTTACAATTTTATTGAAACGGTAGGTTGGCTACAATTATTATTTAATACCAACGCTATTGATGAAGATGCATATAAAAAACATAGAAATCTTTGTGGCAGAATCAGACGAATGCTGATTTCAAGTTGTAAAACGTTAAAAGAAAAGATTTAATTTTTAACTAAAGGTGATATAATCCCCTTAGAGTAGACACTTGAAAAAACAAAAAGTTTTCAAGACTACTTTAAGGGGATTATATCAGTCCAATGGATTTACGGCAGGCTTCAGCCTTTTGCCATATCAAAATCGCCGATGACTATTATACAGTCGCAGCCGGCGGAGCTGTCCGCACCGTACCAATAGATTCCTAAAGAGCGCTCTGAGTCAAAGCTGCTGTAGAACATGGCAACATCGCCGGGAGCAGAAGCCGGAATGTTTGCCCGGCTGTTACGGTCGCTGAAGCCTGCGTTTTCAACTCGTTCAATATAGGCAAGGTATTCATCATAGCTGAAATCGTCGAGCAAAACAACTAAGCGGTTGCCGAGGCTGTTTTTGTAAAGAGAAACCTGTTGGATTTTATCAGCCTTTGCCTTGGGCAAGCCTTTAAGCAGGGCGTGATTCGGCCAGCTTTTGCTCGTCTTTATAAGAATATCCGTTGCCTTTTCGGCAGTTGACTGCGCCTCGGTTGTATTCAAAACCTCTGTCTGCGCCTCAACAAAGGGCTTTGCGGTAGTAGCCCCCGGCCTTGCGGTGATTTCGGCGGCGGTTGAGCCGCTCTTGCTCTCGGTGTTCAGCTGAGAGCCGCTGTAATTACCGAAGCAGGCCGTCAGAGAAATGACCGCTGCCAATGCGGCGATTGCCGCAAAAATTTGTTTAGCTTTCATTGCCGCCGAGCTTTTCCAGGGACTGCATTTTGAGGTAGGCATTTATGAAGCCGTCAAGGTCGCCGTCCATAACAGCGTTGATGTTGCCCATTTCAAAGCCGGTTCTGTGGTCCTTTGCAAGGGTGTAGGGCATGAAAACATAGGAGCGAATCTGGCTGCCCCATGCGATTTCTTTCTGCACGCCCTTGATGTCCTCAATTTTGTCAAGATGTTCGCGCTCTTTGATTTCAAGGAGCTTTGATTTGAGCATTCTCAGAGCAACCTCTCGGTTTTGCACCTGGCTGCGCTCAACCTGGCAGGAGGTTACAATGCCTGTGGGGATGTGAGTGAGACGGACTGCGGAGGAAGTCTTGTTAACTTTCTGTCCGCCTGCGCCGCTTGCTCGGTAAACATCCATTTTAACATCGTCCATGTTAAGGTCTATTTCGATTGTGTCATCAATTTCGGGCATAACTTCAATAGATGCGAAAGAGGTATGGCGTCTGCCTGATGAATCGAAAGGCGAACAGCGAACAAGTCTGTGAACGCCGTTTTCGCTCTTCATGTAGCCGTATGCGTTTTCGCCCTCGATGTGGAGAACGGCAGATTTAAGGCCTGCCTCGTCGCCATCAAGGAAGTCGGGCATTGTTACCTTGTAGCCGTGCTGTGTGCCCCACTGGGTGTACATACGAACGAGCATCTGCGCCCAGTCCTGCGCCTCGGTGCCGCCTGCGCCTGCGTGGAAGGTCAGAATAGCGTTTTTGCTGTCGTATTCGCCGCTGAGCAGGGTGCTCAGAGTTTGTTTGTCCAGCTCTTTTTTGATTGCGTCAACGCTTTCACGGCAGTCAGTGAACATGCTCTCGTCTTCTTCCTCATCGGAAAGCTCAATCATAACAAGAGTATCTTCAAAATCTCCGTGAAGCTTTTCATATGCCTGAACCTTGCTTTTAAGGCTTGAAAGCTTCTGCAAAATCTTCTGTGAGTTCTTCATATCGTCCCAAAATCCGGGGGCAGTGCTCTGCTCCTCAAGCTGGGCAATTTCCTTTTTCATGCCCTCAAGGCCGAGAGCCTCTGCAAGCTCGGCAAGGGGCTTTTTAAATTCTAACAGCTCTAAGCGAAGTTCTTCGTATTGAAGCATAAAAGATATCCTCTCAAATTACATAAAATTACATGATATATTCTAATACATTTTCCTTAATAAGTAAAGCGGCAGAGAAAAATTTATAAATCTTTTAATTTTATTGTACATAAGCGTTGAATTTTTCTGTTATTTTGTGTAAAATGATATTGTGTAAGTTTGCATAAACAGCAGTTTGTCTGTTTGACGGAAATGTTGTTTAGCTACGAAAGGTAAAGTTATGAGATATATTGATGAACTCTGTCCTTACTGTGCCCAAAGCTTTGCCGAGGGCGATGATATTGTAGTCTGCCCCGAATGTGGCACCCCTCACCACCGTGGATGTTGGCTTGCCCACGGCTGCTGTGCAAACAGCGAAAAGCACGGCACAGGCTTTGTCTGGCAAAAGGCCGTTCAGGCTCAGCCGCTCAGCGATGAAGCCCAAGAGCAGAAAAGGGAGGATAAAGACAAAAAGAACCTTGATATAGTCTGCCCCGATTGCGGCAAGGTCTGCCCTAACGGCACGTTGCGCTGTCCCGATTGCGGAGCTATGCTCATTCCCTTCGGCAATATGGGCATGGGCGAACCGCCTATGGCTCAGTTCAGACCCGGCTTTGACGCCAACGAAGATATAGGCGGCATTAAGTCCGGCGATATTGCCTTGTTTTGCAGGGTTAGCGGAGCGCACTATATAAAATCTTTCAGAAAGCAGGCGGCAGGCAAAAAATTCACATGGAATTGGGGCGCTTTGCTTTTTGCTCCCTATTGGTTCTTTTACCGCAAGCTTTATAAGGCAGGGGCAATTTTTATGGCTCTGTTTTTGGCTGTCAATCTTTGGATGCTGCCCTTGAGCAATAATTTTATAGATGTTTACGATAATGTTGCCGGCGAGGTTCAGCATGTTATGAAGAATGACGGAGAAGATGCGGCAACGGCTGTTCTGGAAGAGCGTATGCCCGAAATTCAAAAGGTTATGCAGCCCTTGATGCTGCCCACGATTCTCCAAGTCCTGCTTCATATTGTTGCCGCCGTAGGGGCAGATATGCTCTATTTGCGAAAGGCAAAGGCGGATATAACCGCCGTCCGAAATGAGAAAACCGACGAACGGGCTGTTCAGTTTGAGCTGTTCAGGCGTGGCGGAACCTCTGTTATCGGCGGCGCTGCGGCTTATTTCCTTGTTAATATTCTGGTCTATGCCGCAACATGGCTCATGAACAGATAGTTCGTTATTATTATGTTTTTAATTATTATATAAATAACAAATATTTATCTGAAAGGATGTTTTGATTATGAAAATCAAAAAGGCGATTATTCCGGCAGCAGGTTTAGGCACAAGAGTCCTTCCTGCGTCAAAGGCAGTTCCCAAGGAGATGCTCAATATTGTTGACAAGCCTGCTATTCAGTATATTGTTGAAGAGGCGGTTGCAGCAGGTATTGAGGATATTCTTATTATCACAAACCGCGGCAAGGGTGTAATCGAGGACCATTTTGACCACGCTTACGAGCTGGAGGATAAGCTCAAGGATAACCCCTCTAAGAAAGATATCTACGAAGAGGTTAAGGCAGTTGCAAACCTTGCAAATGTCTACTTCATCCGTCAGAAAGTTACAAAGGGTCTCGGCCATGCCGTCCTTTGCGCCAAGTCCTTTATCGGCAACGAGCCTTTCGCAGTTCTCTACGGTGATGATGTTATTATCACTGAACCCGGCCAGCAGACAGTTACCTCTCAGCTTTGCGATGCTTATGAGAAATACGGCTGCGGCACAGTCGGCGTAAATGAAGTTCCCCGCAAGGATGTTTCCAAGTATTGCAGCCTTGATGTAAGCGATATCGAGGGTGAAGACAGAATTATGCGCTGCCACAGGATTATTGAAAAGCCTACAGAAGAGCAGATTATGTCCTGCTATTCAATCCTCGGCAGAGTTATTCTTCCTCCCGAGACCTTCGAGCTTCTTGAGCATTATCTCACAAAAATCGAAGACGGTCAGGAGCTCTTCCTCACGGACGCTATGAACCACCTTGCAGGCGAGGGCAAGCTCACAGCCGTTGATTTCATCGGCAATCGCTACGATATGGGCAACAAGCTCGGCATTATGAAAGCTAACTGCGAAGTAGCTCTCAGCCATCCCGAAATTGGCGCTGACTTCAAAGCTTACATAAAAGAGCTTGCCGCAAAATTATAATTGACATGAAAAAAGCCATTGCTTTAATTTCAGCGGCTATACTTATTTTCGGCGCAGCAGGCTGCGCAAATAAACAGCCTGCTGACGAAGCGCCGATATCAGAGAAAACCGCAACAGAACAGACCGAGGGCACAACACCTATCTCCGAAGAAACCTCTGACGAAACAGAAAGCGCCACGGAGAAAGAAAGCAAATCAACCGAAAAGCCCACCTCTCCCACGGCTGTTGTGATTGTAACAGGGGGCAAGGAATACGGTATTCAACAGCCCGATGTTACCTCTGTTATGCAGATTGTTACTACAATCGCTCCGCAAAAGCCCCGTCCCACAGTAACAACGGCACGGCATACCACGGCAAAGTCAACAACTGCTAAACCGCAGAATACAACTGCCAGGCCGCAAACCACCTATACCACGGCTCCAAAGCCAACAACTAAAGAAACAACAACCAAAAAGGCTATTGAACCCACCGTTCTTTACGGCTCAGGCTTCAGCGAGGGCGAGGGCGAAAACAGAGATACCGTAAAAATAATCAGCCACACCTGCACTCTGCGAGAAAACGGTACCTTCGGAATTGTGCTCACCCTTAATATTGAGGAGTATTCAGGCACACGCGATACTATGTTCATCGGCTATAATTGCTATGACGGCGGCGGAAAGCTCCTCAACGAAACGCCGAAAAAATGCCTTGTTTCTCTCAATGAGGACGGCAAAAGAGCCATAGCAATCACGGTTGTTCCCGAAGAAACGGCAAAAGTTGAGTTTGTAAGCCTTTAATTGGCAATATTTTCATAACAAAAATTTTACAAATTCTATTGAAAAAATTTGGGTTTGATAGTATAATACCATGCGGAAAGGAATTATATTTGCAGCTTGGAAGGAGTGCTTAAGCGAAGTTTACAAAAATGCAACCGCCTTTAGGGGTAAATTCGCTCTTTTATGGTAACTTTTTTGTAAAAAAGGCTTGAAATCTCAGTGTACCTGTAGTATAATCCAAGTACATATTGTAAGTTTCCAAAATATGTATCAAAAAACAGGAGGAATTCACTATGAAGAAACTTAGCATTGTTCTTGCTCTCATCATGGCTCTTTCCTGCTTCAGCATCACAGCTTTCGCAGTAGATGGAGATGCAGACGAGACAACCACAGTTGCAGAGACAACAACAGTAGCTCCCACAGAGGCTCCCACAGCAGCTCCCACAACAGAAACAACAACAGCAGCTCCCACAACAGCAGCAGTTAAAGTTCCCGTTAAGGTTACTGTTATCTGGGCAAATGTTGACGGCACAGAAGCTCCCGCACCGGTAGTTCTCAACTACGAGCTCCTTTCCGGCGCAAAGCTCACAGACGAAATGATTCTTGACGCTGTTAAGAAGAGACTCGACGCAGAGGGCAAACCCCTTGTTGACACTGAAGAGTATGTTCTCTCCGAAACAGTTGTCAGTTACGATGATGTTGACCTTGACGGCGTAAATAATAACAAGTATGAGTTCAAGAGCACAACTCTCAAGGCTGACGGCGTTTACGAGTTCGAAGTTTATGCAACTCAGATTGATGACCTTGCAGTATTTGCTAATACACTCGGCACACAGCTTGCAAAGCTCGATTGGGCCGGCATCGCAAAGGCCAATGTAACTCTTTGGAACCAGATCATCAACGGCACAAAGGCAGCTGTTGAGAGCCTTGTAAAGGCTGAGTGGCCTGAGGCTGGCGATAAGGGCGATAAGAACGACAAGGAAGATGCTAAGGCAGACGCAGACGCAGACGCAGACGCAGACGGCACAGAAGCTCCCGCAGAGACTCCCGACACAGGTGTTTCCGCAGTTGCAGGTGCAGCAGTTGCAGTTCTTGCTCTCTCCGCAACAACAGCAGTTGTTCTTCGCAAGAAGGAAGACTAATTATCTGTCTGACTTAATCCGATAATTTAACATTAGTTAACATTCAGCCGTTGGGTTCGCCCGACGGCTGTTTTGTTTATATATCTCTTTTGAAAAAAGGCAGATATTAATTCAAGAAATTGATGTAAAACTATTGACGGACACAATTCCTTGTGGTATAATCTTGCTACAGTTAGATATAAAGAATTTGTTTTTTGAACATATTTGCGAATGGGAACACAAAAACAGCAGGCGCCTCGGGTGTCTGCTGTTTTTGTTTGCTTATTTTTTGTAAAAATATTGAAAAAGGCTTGACTTTACAAGAATTTGGATATATTATAAAGGTATGTTAGCACTCGGTATAACAGAGTGCTAAACTTAGCAGAGTGAGATTGAAAGAGAGGTGACGGAACAATGGATAAGGAAATGACCGAGCGCAGGCAAAAAATTCTTGCCGCCGTGGTAGAAAGCTATATCCGTACCGGCGAGCCCGTAGGCTCCAAGAACTTGCTTGGCGAGCTTGATTTTTCCGTTTCTTCCGCAACCATCCGCAACGAGATGGCTCAGTTGGTAGAGCTTGGGCTTTTGGAACAGCCTCATACCTCTGCCGGCCGTGTTCCCACAACTCTCGGCTATCGCTACTATATTGACAAGCTCATGAATAAGCTTGAACCAAGCGAAGCGGACAGAAAAGCAATCACCAAAACCGTTTCAAGCGGCAGGGGCGACCCTGAACAGCTTCTTGAAAAAGCGGGCGAGGTTATTGCAAAGCTGACGGGCTGCGCATCGGTTTCAACAATGCCCACGGGAGAGAAATCAACCGTTCGCAGAGCGGAGATAGTTCCCGTCGGAAGCAGAACGGCGATGATTGTTTTGCTCACCTCGGCAGGCACTATCAAGAGCAAGGCTTGCCGAAGCGATATGCCGATCACACCCCAAACCGTCGAAAGGTTTTATTCGGTCTGCGGTGCGCATTTTGTGGGTAAACCTCTTGAAGAAATCGGCACGGTTATGCTTCAGACCTTGGTTGCAAACTTGGGCGAATACGCTTTGGAAATGTCCCCGTTTTTTGTAACTCTTGCAGACTTGGCGAACGACGCTCTAAACTGTGATGTTTTGCTTGAGGGGCAGTCAAACCTCTTCAACCACAGAGAGCTTGGCGACAATGTCCTTGAGCTTATGGAGTTTTTGCGAAAGGGCAACCCCATTGCAAAGCTCATAGCTGATGCAAAGAGCGATACCGATGTTAAAATCGGCACGGAAAACGAATATAAGCAGCTTTCAAATTCCAGCGTTATTATTTCTCATTACGATGTGAACGGCTCCCGCAGCGGTGCGTTGGGAATTATCGGTCCCACTCGCATTAACTACGCAAAGCTGATTCCTTATATGCAGTTTGTTTCCGGCTTAGTCGGCGACATACTTAGCGAAACAATGGAGGATTAAAGGAAAAGAAATGGACGAAAATATCAAGGAAAACGAAATTATCGAAGAAGAAGGCAAAGCAGAAAAAGAAGAAAAGAAAGAAAAAAAGGCAAAGAAGAAGGATAAGGTTGCTGAGCTTCAGGCCCAGCTTGAGGCAATGCAAGACCAGAATCTTCGTCTTGCCGCAGAGTACGACAATTTCCGCAAGCGCACTCAGAGAGAAAAAAAGGCACTCAACGGCGATATTAAAGCTTATATCCTCGGCGAGCTTCTCCCTGTTTTCGACAATTTTGAAAGAGCGCTTGCAAATAACACCACAGACATTGAGGCTTACAGCAAGGGCGTTGAAATGATATTCACTCAGCTCGGCGATATCTTCAAAAAGCTCGGTGTTGAGCCCTTCGGCGAAGCAGGCGACGCATTTGACCCTCAGAAGCATAACGCAGTTATGCACATCGAAAGCGAAGATTTCGGTGAAAGCGTAGTTGCTCAGGTCTTTGCAAAGGGCTACAAACTCGGCGATAAAATTATTCGCTGTGCAACTGTACAGGTTGCAAACTGACAAGTCAATTAAATCAAAAACGATATATTAAAAGGAGTAATTCATTATGGCAAAGGTAATCGGTATCGACTTAGGTACAACAAACTCATGCGTTGCAGTTATTGAAGGCGGCGAGCCCGTAGTTATTGCAAATGCAGAAGGCGCACGCACAACTCCCTCCGTTGTTGCTTTCAGCAAGGATGGCGAAAGAATGGTTGGTCAGGTTGCAAAGCGTCAGGCTATCACAAATCCCGACCGCACAATATCTTCAATCAAACGCCAGATGGGCACAGATTTCGGCGTAAAAATCGACGACAAGCGTTACACACCTCAGGAAATTTCTGCTATGATTCTTCAGAAGCTCAAGGCTGATGCAGAAGCTTACCTCGGCGATAAGGTAACAGAGGCTGTTATCACAGTTCCTGCTTACTTCTCCGATGCTCAGCGTCAGGCAACTAAGGATGCAGGTAAAATTGCAGGCCTTGATGTTAAGAGAATCATCAACGAGCCCACAGCTGCGGCTCTTGCTTACGGTATTGATAAAGAAAATGACCAGAAGGTTATGGTTTATGACCTTGGCGGCGGCACATTCGATGTTTCCATTATCGAAATGGGCGATGGCGTTCAAGAGGTTCTTGCAACAGCAGGTAACAACCGCCTTGGCGGCGACGATTTTGACCAGAGAATCATTGACTGGCTTGCAGATACCTTCAAGGCTGAGCAGGGCATCGACCTCAGAGGCGACAAAATGGCTATGCAGCGCCTTAAGGAAGCGGCAGAAAAGGCAAAGATTGAGCTTTCCGGCGTAACAACCTCTGCTATCAGCCTTCCTTTCATCACTGCTGATGCAACAGGCCCCAAACACCTTGAAACAACTCTCACCCGTGCTAAGTTCAACGAAATGACAGCCGACCTTGTTGAGGCAACAATGGGTCCCGTTCGTCAGGCTATATCAGATTCAGGCCTGAGCGTTGGCGAAATTAATAAGGTTCTCATGGTTGGCGGCTCTTCAAGAATCCCTGCCGTTCAGGAGGCTGTTCAGAAGTATCTCGGCAAAGAGCCTTTCAAGGGCATCAACCCCGATGAATGCGTTGCAGTGGGCGCAGCTCTTCAGGCAGGCGTTCTCGGCGGCGAAGTTAAGGGTATGCTTCTCCTCGATGTTACTCCCCTTTCACTCGGTATCGAAACAATGGGCGGCATCAACACAAAGATTATCGAACGCAACACAACTATCCCCGTAAAGAAGAGCCAGATTTTCTCCACAGCAGCCGATAATCAGCCCTCTGTTGAAGTTCATGTTCTTCAGGGCGAAAGAGAATTTGCAAAGGATAACAAGACCCTCGGTATTTTCCACCTGGACGGCATTATGCCTGCTCCCCGCGGTGTACCTCAGATTGAGGTTACATTCGATATAGACGCTAACGGCATTGTTCATGTTTCCGCTAAGGATCTCGGCACAAACAAGGAGCAGTCAATCTCCATCACAGCTTCTTCAAATATGTCCAAGGAGGATATTGAAAAGGCTGTTAATGAGGCTGCCGCTTTCGCTGAGGAAGACAAGAAGCGCCGCGAGGATATCGATACTCGCAACAACGCAGACCAGATGGTTTACCAGAGCGAGAAGATGCTCAACGAAAACGCTGATAAGTTCTCCGAGCAGGAAAAGACAGAGCTTACAGAAAAAATTGACGCTCTTAAGGAAGCTCTCAAGGGCGAGGATATGAACCTTATCAAATCCCGTCAGGAAGAGCTGACAAAGCAGTTTAATGATATTTCCGTTCGCCTTTATCAGGAAGCGGCAGCTGCTCAGCAGGCCGCTCAGGGCGCAGACCCCACTCAGGCGGCACCCGGCGCAAATGACGGCTACTATGACGCTCCCTATGAGGATGTAAACGAATAAGTTAATTTATAATGTAAAATGTACAATGTGCGATGAATTTTGCGCATTGTACATTTGCCTACGAAAGAGGAAATCATTTTGGCAGATAAACGAGATTATTATGAAGTGCTCGGCGTAAGCAAAACGGCGAGCGACGATGAAATCAAAAAAGCTTACCGCCAAAAGGCTAAGCAATACCACCCCGACCTTAACCCCGGCGACAAAGAGGCTGAAAACAAGTTTAAAGAAGCTAACGAAGCATACGAAGTGCTTTCCGATGCGGATAAAAAGGCGAAATATGACCGTTACGGCCATGCAGGCGTTGACCCCAACTACGGCGCAGGCGGTGGCGGCGGCTTCGGCGGCGGCTTCGGCGGTATGGATTTCGATTTAGGCGACCTTTTCGGAAGCTTTTTCGGCGGCGGAGCAAGGCAGGCGAACCCCAACGCACCCCGCAGGGGCAGTGACACTCAGGCCCGTGTGACCCTCTCTTTTGAAGAGGCGGCAAAGGGCTGCAAGCGCAAGGTTGAGTTCAAGCGTGTTGAAATCTGCCCCGAATGTCACGGTAGCTGTGCGGCGGCCGGCACAAGCCCCGAAACCTGCCCCGACTGTAACGGCAGAGGTCAGATAAATGTTCAGCAGCGCACACCCTTCGGCGTTATCCAGACCTCTAAGGCTTGTCCCAAATGCGGCGGCAAGGGCAAGATTGTTAAAAATCCCTGTAAGAAATGTAACGGCAAGGGCGCGATTGCGAAAAATGTCAGCGTAGAGGTTACAATCCCTGCAGGTATTGATGACCGCCAGGTACTTAATGTTCGCGGCGAGGGCAACAGCGGCGTTAACGCAGGCCCCTCAGGCGATTTGCATGTAACAGTGCTTGTCAGACCACACCCATTCTTTGAGCGTGACGGCTACGATGTTTGGTGCGATGTCAATGTCAGCTATGCACAGGCAGTTCTCGGCGATAGCTTAGAAGTACCCACCCTTGACGGCAAGGTTCGCTATGATTTGCCTGCCGGCACTCAGCCCGGAACAGTTCTCAGGCTCAGGGGCAAGGGTATACAGGCACTCAACGGCAGAGGCAGAGGCGATCAGCTTCTGCGTATAATCGTCAATGTTCCTAAGAACCTTACCGAACAGCAGAAAGAAATGCTTCGTGCATACGACGCTTCTTTCGGCTCAAAGCCTGTTAAAGGCAACGGTGAGGAGGATAAAAAAGGATTTTTTGGTAAGAAGAAAAAATGATTAATACGGTTATTTTTGATTTGGACGGAACCTTGCTGAACACCCTTGAGGATTTAACGGACAGCGTCAATTTCGCCATGGAGAAAATGGGCGTGCCCTTGCACACAATTGAAGAAGTTCGCATGATGGTTGGCAACAGCGTCAATTACCTGATTGAAAAAGCTTTACCTGAGGGCAGCAGCGCCGAGGAAATAAACCGCTGTATCGAGGTTTTTGAAAACCATTATCACGACAATATGCGCAACAAAACCGCTCCCTATGACGGCATAATTCAAATGCTTTCCGCCCTTAAGGCAAAGGGATATAAAATGGCGGTGGTTTCAAACAAGAGCGACGGCTTCACAAAAGCTCTTGTGAAAGATTTCTTCGGCGAATTTATATCTCAGGCAACGGGCAGGTCGGCGGATATTCCTCGCAAGCCTGCGCCGGACAGCGTTTTGCGAACAATGTCGGTTTTGGGCAGTGAAAGCCGGGAAACCGTCTATGTCGGTGACAGCGAAGTTGATGTTATGACCGCACGCAATGCAGGTGTTCCCTGCGTCGGCTGCCTTTGGGGCTTCCGAGATGAAGCAACTCTAAAAGCAGAGGGTGCTGCGGCGATAATATCCGAGCCGACAAAGCTCCTCGAAGCAATAGAAAAGCTATAAAAATAATGGGCAGAGAAAATCAGCTTTGATATTCTCCGCTCATTTTGCGTTTATTCAATTTGCTTTTTCTGTAGTTTGCTTTTTCTGTAGTCTTTTCCAGTTTATGAATCCGTAGAGGTCGTTTGCGAAGAACACCGCAAAGCAAATAACCATTGGCACGAAGCTGATATCACGAATTGAAGCCACTACCCACAGCACTATCAGTACAATATCGTTTAAAGCATAGGCGGCGGCATAGTAAGGGCTTCGCAGGAACAGGAAAGATGCCGCAAAAAAGCTCGTTGTAACGGAAAAGGTGCTCACCAACAGGGTGTTTGTGCCGAGAGCTTTGAGGATAAAATAAAACAGAAAGCTCACGGCAACGGAAAGAAAAATCAGGATTATAATGTTGGCTTTTGTCAGCTTCTTGATTTTGACTTCACATTCGGCATAAGGGTGTTTGAGCCAGGATATGACGGAAAACATGGCCGTGGGCGCAGACATTCCGAGATATGTTATCATTTCGCCGTAGTATTTGAATTTATAGGAAACTGCGGCATAGAAAAGGCTGAAAACAACGGTCAGAAGCTGACCGAGAGCGTCTCCCTTTGCAACGAAGATAAGCGCTGTTACGCCTATGAGAGAGGCAACGAGGGAGAGCGCACCCTCACGGAAAAAAAGATAGGAGCCTATAACGAGAAGCATACCGCCTGCCCACAGCGCCCATTCAAATTTTGTCAGATTTTGTATGGATTTTTTCGGATTCATTCAATGCTTTCCTTTCATAGCTCGCAAGGCGTTTAAAACGGCTATGACCGTTACTCCAACATCGGCAAAAACCGCAAGCCACATATTGGCTATTCCAAATGCGCCCATAACAAGCACAACAAGCTTTACTCCCAAGGCAAAGCAGATATTCTGCCAAACTATGCCCATGGTTTTCTTTGCGATTTTAATTGCCACGGGGATTTTTGCAGGGTTGTCGTCCATAATTACAACATCTGCCGCTTCTATGGCTGCATCGCTGCCCACTCCGCCCATAGCCATGCCTATATCGGCTCTTGCCAAAACAGGGGCGTCGTTAATTCCGTCTCCCACGAAGCAAAGTGCGCCGCCGAAGCCCAAATTCGCAACTCTCTCCACCTTGTCCGCAGGCAAAAGGGAGCTGTGGTATTCGTCGAGATTCAGCCTTTGCGCAACTGTCTTTGCGGCGGCTTCGCTGTCGCCTGTGAGCATTACCGTCTTTTCAACTCCCAGCTCTTTCAGCCGAGATATGGCAATAGGCGCATCCTCCTTTATTTCATCTGCAACTTCTATACGGCCGCAGTATTTTCCCTCAACTGCAACATAAACGCAGGGAGCTTGAGTGGGATTTTCCTCAATGCTTATTCCCAAATGCTTCATCAGCTTTTCGTTGCCAACGGCAACGGTTTTGCCGCTGATTTCGGCGCATATTCCCTTGCCTGAAAGCTCCTTGATTTCGCTCGCTTCTATCTTAGGCAAGTCTTTTGCGGCGGCGCAGATTGATTTTGCAATGGGGTGGTTTGAGCCGCTCTCTACGGCTGTGGCAAGGGCGATAAGCTCTTCCGGTTTCATTTTTTCGGCATGAACTTTCTGCACTGCAAAGCTGCCCTTAGTCAGCGTGCCGGTCTTGTCGAAAACGAGTGTTTTAACCTTGGAAAGAGTGTCGATATAGTTTGAACCTTTAATGATTATGCCTTTGCGGGACGCTCCTCCTATGCCGGCAAAGAATGTGAGAGGAACACTGACAACCAAGGCGCAGGGGCAGGATATGACAAGGAAAATCAGCGCACGGTTGAGCCATTCCTGCCAGTTGCCCGAGATAATTGAGGGGAGAGCAAAGAGAATGACCGCCGCAATAACCACAACGGGAGTGTAGTAGCGTGAAAACTTGGTAATAAAGTTTTCAGCTTTTGTTTTTTGCTGACTTGCACTCTCTGCAAGCTCAAGAATTTTTGCAACGGTGGATTGACCGTATTCTTTGCTCACTTCGATTTCGACAGCGCCGCTTAAGCTCAAACAGCCGCTTAAAACGCTGTCCCCCGAAGCGGCGAAGCGTGGAGCAGATTCACCCGTAAGGGCAGAGGTGTCAAGATTTGTTTCCCCCTTTTTTATAATGCCGTCAAGAGGTATTCTCTCACCCGGTTTTACAAAAATTGTTTCGCCGATTTTAACCTGAGAGGGATGCACTGTGATTTTTGCGCCCTCTTTGATAAGGCAGGCGGAATCAGGGCGCAAATCCATTGCCTCGGCAATGGAGTGTCGGGATTTATCAACGGCGTAATGCTCAAAAAGCTCGCCGATTTTGTAAAAAACCATAACAGCAACGGCTTCCCCGTATTTGCCCACTGCGAAAGCGCCGATAGTTGCAAGAGACATTAGAAACTGCTCGTCGAAAACCTTGCCTTTGGCGATGTTTTTTGCCGCAGAAAGCAGCACATCGCCGCCTACGATAAGGTAAGGCACAAGGAACACAGCGCCGTAAAGCAGGGGAGAAAAAGCGTTAAGCACATCTCCAAAAATCAAAATCACAGCGGTCAGAGCGGCGGCAATTATTATGCCGATAATATCTCTCTTTTCGCTTCCCTCTTCGTGCTCACAGCCGCAGCTGTGGGAATGAGAGTGGGAGTGCTCATGTCCGTGCTCGTGCTCGCCTGCACAGCAGCCGCAGGAGCACGGGGATTCTTCATGCTCAAATTTATCAAAGCTCATGGTTTTCACTCCTCAATGTGCTCAATACCCATGCCGATGATTGTGCGAACATGGCTGTCGGCAAGGGAATAGAAGATGTTTTTGCCTTCTTTGCGTGAATTTACAAGCTTGTTGTTCTTCAAAACTCTGAGCTGATGGGAAACAGCTGTTTGTGAAGCACCCAAAAGGGTGGAAATATCGCAAACGCAAAGCTCGGCTTCAAAAAGGGCAAAAAGTATTTTAATCCGTGTGGAATCGCCGAAAATGCGGAAAAGCTCAGCTAAATCGTAGAGAGTTTCGTCCTCAGGCATGAGGGAACGCACCTTTTTGACCGTTTCCTCATGGACGCATAAAAATTCACAGCTTTCGCCGCTATTGACGGTATTTTTCTTTTCATTAACCATATATGAACAACCTTTCATATGAACATCTATTCATATATTATACTGAAAATTTTCATTTGTCAATAGAAAAAAGGCCGCAAAACAAAAAAGTTTTACAGACTTTAGGTTATTAATGTGTAAATGGAGCTAAAACGGAAATACAGGGTACGGGTTTCCGTCCCGATGGTACTATTTCGACGAGGCTTTTTTATAGCCTGCCTCCCTCTCGAGGGTGGTGGATTTTGCGAAGCAAAAGACGCAGGGAGTTCGCAAGGCGACACCAAAAGCTTAAAAAGGAAGCTAAATCACTTCTCAATAGATTGATACAGCTCGTCTATTTTGCTTTTTTCACATTCGGGTGTATCTTTCAGGGGAAATTCAAGCCCCAGTTTTTCGTATTTTTCCAAGCACAGCTTTTTAAAGGGAAGAAGCTCGATTTTTTGCAGGCGCTTTGCCGTTTTTACAAGCTCTGCAATCGCTTTAACACTCTCCTCGCTGTCGGTTAAATCGGGCACAACAACATGGCGAATTATAATATCTACATCCTGCCTGTTACATTCCTCAATAAACCGAAGAGTTGTTTCAAGGCTTGAGCCTATATATTTTTTGTATTGCGCATCAGTTGGGAATTTGATATCGCAAAGCACGGTATCCGTGTGCTTTAAGGCTTTTTTTACGCTGTCCGTCATGGTAAAGCCTGCGGTGTCCAGGGCGGTGTTTATTCCTGCCCCGTGCAAAGCTTCAAAAAGCTCTGCAATAAATTCAGCCTGCAGCAGCGGCTCCCCTCCTGATACGGTTACTCCGCCATTTGCGCCGAAATAGGGCTTGAAGCGTTTTGCTTTTTGCACAATTTCCTCTGCCGTGTATTCCGTGCCGCCTTGGTAGCTTTTAGTATCGGGATTGTGGCAGTAGGGGCAAAAATAAGGGCAGCCCTGCATGAACACGACAAACCTCAGCCCCGGCCCGTCAACGGCGCCAAGGCTCTGAAAGGAATGTACTCTGCCTTTTACAGAACTGCCCATTTTAAATTCTCCTTACATTGCTGCGTGGAAGGTTCTTGCGATAACTTCCTTTTGCTGTTCCTTTGAAAGCTTGTGGAAGTTAACAGCGTAGCCGGAAACACGGATAGTCAGGTTGGGATATTTTTCGGGATGCTCGGAAGCGTCAATGAGCATCTCACGGTCAAATACATTTATATTGATGTGCTGAGCCATCTGGCTGAAATAGCCGTCGATAATACCGCTCAGGTTTTCGTAGCGAGTTTCGTTATCTGCGCCGAGTGCCTGAGGAACTACGCAGAATGTGTTTGAAATGCCGTCCTTACAGCAGTTGTAGCTGAGCTTTGCAACAGAGTTAAGGGAAGCAAGTGCGCCGCTTTCGTCCCTGCCGTGCATGGGGTTTGCGCCGGGGGCAAAGGGCTCGCCTGCTCGGCGGCCGTCAGGCGTGTTACCTGTCTTTTTGCCGTAAACAACATTTGAAGTTATGGTGAGGATTGATAGAGTATGCTCTGCGTTTCTGTAGGTTGGAACTTTTTTAAGCTCCTCAAAGAACAGCTGAATTTGCTCTTTTGCAATCAGGTCTGCGCGGTCGTCATCGTTGCCGTATTTAGGGAAATCGCCCTCGGTTACGAAGTCTGTGATAAGTCCGCTTTCATCACGGATTACCTTTACCTTAGCGTATTTGATGGCGGAAAGTGAATCGCAAAGAACGGAAAGACCTGCAACGCCGAAAGCCATATAGCGGTGAACTTCGGTGTCATGAAGAGCCATCTGCACTTTTTCGTAAGCATACTTATCGTGCATATAGTGAATCATATTCATTGCCTTAACATAGGTCTTGGCAAGCCAGGGACGGTATTCATCCATGAGGGAAAGAACAGTGTGGTAGTCGAGGTATTCGCCCTCAAATTTTCTGCCTGCGGGAGCAACCTGCATTCCGCTCTTTTCGTCTCGGCCGCCGTTAAGGCTCATGAGCAGGAGCTTAACAAGGTTTGCTCTTGCGCCGAAAAACTGCATATCCTTGCCCACTCTCATTGCAGAAACACAGCAGGCAATAGCGTAATCATCGCCGTAAATTGGGCGCATAACATCGTCATTTTCGTATTGGATTGAGTCGGTGTCGCAGCTGACCTTGGCGGCAAAGCGCTTGAATGAATCAGGCAGATTAACAGACCAGAGAACGGTCATGTTAGGCTCTGCGGAGGGGTTGAGGTTGTAGAGGGTGTTGAGAAAACGGAAAGAGTTCTTTGTAACAAGAGTTCTGCCGTCCTCGCCCATGCCGCCGATAGCTTCTGTAATCCACATGGGGTCGCCTGCGAAAAGCTCGTTGTATTCGGGAGTGCGAAGGTGGCGAGCCATGCGAAGCTTCATAACGAAATCGTCAACAATTTCCTGAATTTCACTTTCGGTATATGTGCCGTTTTTCAGGTCACGCTCAAAATAAATATCAAGGAATGTGGAGGTTCTGCCAAGGCTCATTGCTGCGCCGTTCTGCTCCTTGATTGCGCCGAGATAGCCGAAGTAGAGCCACTGAACAGCTTCTTTTGAGTCCTTTGCAGGCTTGGAAATATCATAGCCGTACATCGCCGCCATTTCCTTGAGCTTGTTGAGGAAGTTAATCTGCTGGAAAAGCTCCTCAAGGCGGCGGATTTCCTCTGTGAGAACATCTCCGCTTGCAAGCTTAGCCTTGTCTTTCTGCTTTTCTTCAATAAGCTTATCTATGCCGTAAAGAGCAACTCTTCTGTAGTCGCCGATGATTCTGCCTCTGCCGTAAGCGTCGGGGAGACCCGTGATAATGCCTGTGTGGCGAGCGGCTCTGATTTCATCGTTGTAAACACGGAAAACACCGTCGTTATGAGTTGTTCTGTAGAGAAATTCCTGTTCAACCTTGTCGGAAAGCTCGTAGCCATATGCCTTGCAGGCCTTACGGGTCATATTGATGCCGCCAAAAGGATTGACGCCTCTTTTTAAGGGGGAGTCAGTCTGCAAGCCGACTATGATTTCATTTTCTTTGTCCAGATAACCGGGCGCATATGCCGTGAGAGAGGAAACCGTGCGAGTGTCTACATCGAGAACGCCGCCTCTTTTCTGCTCCTCTTTGAGAAGGTCATCAAATTTTGCGTAAACTGCCTTTGTGCGCTCTGTAGGGCCCTCAAGGAAGCTTTCATCACCCTCGTAAGGAGTGTAGTTGAGCTGAATAAATTCTCTTACATTGATTTCGTTTTGCCAAATTCCGGTTTTAAAACCGTTCCACTGTTCAAACATATATATCTTCCTTTCATTATTATACAAAATTTTCCAATAAAAAAAGCAACACTTCTCATTTTGGAAGTGTTGCCCAGACGATCGGCTTAACTTAAAAATAACCTCACTGTGGTCAATTCCACTGCTGCCTGAAGCAACTTTCTGTCGTCAGAGGTTATGTATTCAGTTTGTACTAAGATTTTAACATAAGCACAAGTCCTCGTCAAGGCTTTCAAAAGCTGAAATATTTTCATGTAATCTGTAATTTTTTGTCTATATTATCTATAACAAATTATCACTGTTCTATAGGGGATAAAATATAGTTGATTTTTTGATTTTCATGGTTTAAAATTGGTAAACAAACAGGAGAAAAGGAAGAAATTTTATGAATAACATAATTCTCATAGGTATGCCCGGTGCAGGCAAGAGCACAATCGGGGTTTTGCTGGCAAAAACAATGCTGCTCAGCTTTGTTGATACCGACCTGATAATACAGAATAAATATAAATCCGCCCTTTGTGATATTATTGAGAGCGAGGGCACGGACGGCTTTCTGAAAATCGAAAACGATGTAATCTGCGGCTGTGATTTTGAAAACAGCGTTGTTGCTACGGGAGGCAGTGCGGTTTACGGCAAAGAGGCAATGGAAAAACTCAAAAAAGACGGAACGGTGGTTTATCTCAAGCTCCCCTTGTCAGAGCTTGAAAAGCGCCTTGCGGATATCAAAACACGAGGCGTCGCCATGAAAAACGGCACAACTCTTGCCGAGCTTTTTGAGGAGCGCTCTCCTCTTTATGAAAAATATGCGGATATAACCCTCGACTGTTCAAATCTCACCCCTGAACAGTGTATTGAGAAGCTTTTGGAGCAGATGAGCTGATAAAAATTTTTTGACGAGGGCATACCCTATATAATCAAAAAAGGAAAGCACGGCAGGTTAACGCATCAATCTCTTTTGAGGGAGAGAGATATTTCGGGTCGGAGCAAACATAATCATCCCCGAGAGTTTTTCCGATAGGGGCAACAACAGCTCCGCCGCTGACAAGCTGTGTTTCAAGGGTTCCATCGCCGTTTTGAGAGGATCTGTCGTAAACAGGGATAACCTGTCTGCCGTAATTTGCCACAACGCATATATCCATTCCGCCGGCAACTGCCGCTTTCAGCATATCATCGCGCTTAGCCATCATTTTCTGAAGCTCGTCAGCTATACCGATGATTCCGGCGTATTCTTCTTCTTTGCCGCCGAACATAAATTCTTTGCAGGCTTCGTAATCTTCAGGCAAAACCAACGCCCAGAGAGATGGCATATTGCCGAAAACATCTTTTAGTACCTTGTTGTAAATCATATCCTTGTATTTGTTCAGGAACCTGTCGGCAAACCTTGCAACATTATCCCAGATTCCGGCCTTGTCAAGAAGCTTCAAAACAGGGCTTAAAGCTTTGTTTTCACCAAGATATGTATTTACAAAATTCTTCAGTTCCGTTCCGCCTACTCTTATATTGCCCTGAAGCAGGTCGGATACAACATATGTGCCGTAAAAGGTTGAGGAGAGAAATACGCATTTGTTAACTCTGTCAGCAGAATATTTGCTCAGATAAGCAACCGTCATCACGCCGCCCATGCTTGCGCAAACGATGTTTACCTCTTCGCTTCCGGTTTCTCGGCAGGCTCGTTCAACATATTCGTTGATTGTGTCGGCAACATCAAGGGGATTTAAGCGCCAATCATAGTTGATATAATAGGCATATTTGCCGCCGTATTTTTCTTTTGCCGTGCGGATAATGCCCTCCTCGTTTACTGATTCGCCATCGTCAAATCTCGTGTAGTTATCCATGGACAGCGGATATTCTTTCATGCCGGTGTTGTAAACAGGCTGTCCGTTGCAGTCAAAAGAATAATACTCAAATATATTCCTTGCATAGCTGAGCACAGGTTCAAGCGCAGCTTCTACACTGCCCTTGAAAATTCCGTTCACCGCAGCCTTTGCCAAGGTTCCCATAACACCGCCGGCGGTTATTTCCCCCATGGCGGGTCGTTCGTTTTCCGTTCCCGCATCAACAAAAACGCCCTGCAAATCCATGCCCCTGATTAAAATAAACGGAATTGTCTGCTCGGTTTGGCTGAATACGGCGGCCGATGCGTCCTTTGCAAAAGCGCAAACACAGCATGACAGCGAGAGTATGATCGCAAGCAAAACGCATAAAATCTTCTTCATTTTTTTATACTTGCTTTCTTTTAAGTTAAAGCGACAAGCGCCGTTGTTACATTTTTGATCTGCGGCGGTATGCCGCAGGCGAAGTGCCTGAATATTCCTTGAAAATTCTGTTAAAATGGCTCAAGCTGTAATAGCCGAGATAAGCGGAAATTTCAAGGGTTGTAAGCCGGGTTCCGTCAAGCAAATCGCAGGCGTATGCGCATTTTATATCCCGAAGATACGCCGCAACGGTTTTGCCCGTGTAACGCTTGAAATATTCAACCATTACAGGAGGAGAAAATCCCGCCATTTTGTAAACATCTGCCGCCGAACAGGATATCATTTTAGGCGAATGGATATTCTCAAGCAATTTTGCAAACCATTCGGGATAATTAAGCTTTGCCAATTCGCCCGATAAAGAAAGGGACGCAACAGCATGAGAAATAATTTCGCACATCAGCGTGTATCTTGCGTTTTCCGAATCCTTTGAAATGAAATTTAAAAGCTGTGCTTTGTCTGTAAAAAATTTCATTTCATCGTTGGAAAGGGATAGGGAAAGCTTCGGACTTCTTTCCAAGGTCTCAACATCTATTTTAAGCGAATCGCAGATTTTATGAAAAAACTCTTTTGTTACGCAAAGATTCATGTGCGAGCATGAGCATCCGTCAATCATTTTAAACTGGTGACAATCCTCCGGGCGAAGCATAAAAAGCTCTCCCTTGCTCACGGTGCTGACCTTGACGTTGAGCTCATGCATGGCTTTTCCGTCGGTTACTATAAAAAATTCATAAAAATTGTGACAATGCAGGGAGGTACCCTCCACACCCCACCAATGAAAGGAAACTCCGTTTTCAGAAAGGCTTTTGTTGTTGCGATAATCGACAATACAGTCATATCTTTTTACATTTTTAGGAGAATTTATAGTTAAATTTTCCATAATATTTCACCTTGCGGAAATCGTTTTTTGCTTTACTAAAATATCACAAAAAGTATATGCAATCAATAGTTTTGCCTCAAAATTATTAAAAGTCCTAAAAAAATCACCTATCGGCATTAAAAATCAGCAAGAAAATTTTATATGTGCAATTTATAATATAAAATGAAACAGATACACTTAAGAGGTGATACCTTGCCTGAAATCATACATAAAGTGTTAAAAGAAAACGAGGGCAGCTATTCGCCGACACCACATAAGGCAGTATTTCTTTAAAATGTGAAATTTTGGCACAACAATGTGTTAAAACCGCCCGATATGCGTCAGCATTATCGGACGGTTTTGCCTTTTTTTGTACTCATAATTTTCATTTTAAAGTGCTTCGCAGTTTCGTAAGATAGTAAAATTTCTTGTATTGAAGCCACAAAACGCAGCAAG
>CASFRX010000027.1 GCA_949297075.1 uncultured Oscillospiraceae bacterium
CCCGCGTAAAAACACAAGAGGTGCGCAGATTAGCTAAAGATTAAGCAACTACTTTAAAACATTAAGCCTCTTTGAGGACAAATGTCTGATCGTAGAATGTAGCGTTCTCTTCAGTGCAAATCTTCCAAGTCTTTGAGAGACCGATCTTCTCGATGATGGAGTTCTCACCAACGGAGATAGTGACGATACCGTAAATCTTAACATTTGCGGTAGCTGTCAGGTTCTCAGAGTTCGGGATGTTGAAGTTGATATCCATGAGATAGTCATAGGGCATCTCAAGGGTGTAGTCGGAAGTGCCGCCTGTCATGTAAAGAGTTACATGAACGCCAAGACCAACTTCGATACCAGCATCAAGAAGAGTGATGCTTACGATAGAGAGGTCAACATAAAGGCCAAGCTTTGCCTCTACATGAGCCTGAGCTGTGAGATCCCAATCGTCAGATTCGGATTCAGAGATAACTCTAACCTTGTTGTCAATAACCTCTACACCGCGTGTTTCGTTGGAAACGATAACGAGGTCAACTCTACCGTCGAATGTAACGATGAGCTTAGCTGTGATGCCTACTGTGATAGCAGGGCAGTTGGGAATAGCAACATCAACAGAGAATACATCGATTTCGCTGTTGCCGCCTTCCTTCATTTCGAAGAGGTTGTTCTGTACGCGAGCAAAGAAGTCAACGTCATCAGAACCTTCGGGAAGCTCAGATTCATCAAGAGACCATGCCTTTGATGTTGTTGCTGTTGTTGTGTCTGTGAGCTTATAGTCAAGAATGAGGTAAGATCTCTTGATTTCGTTTACAGAAAGGTTACCGTCAAACTTGGTGTCGATGTTGAAATCACGAAGCTCCCATGTCTTTGTGATGTTTGCACCGTTGAGTTCGCCGGAAAGCTTGAAATCAACGCCGCCGTCCTTGAGACCTGCATAAACATTGAGGCCGCCAACGTTGAAATCAACATTGATTTTGTCAAGGATAGACTGCTGGTTGATACCTGCGATTTCAGGCTGCTCAAAGGGATTTACGCTGCCTTCGTAATCGAGAGCAGTGATTTCATCCTCGTTGATGACTTTGCCGTCAGCAGTCTGAAGAGTGAGGCCGGCTGAATTTTCTACAAGAGAAAGGGACTGAAGGTCCATTTCGCCGTAGCCGTTAACGGTGACTGTACCGCCGTTAGCATAGGGTGTGTGTGCATTTTTGGTGTAAACTACTGCTGCATCAAGAGCGGCGTCTGCATTATCCTTAGAGATAACAGACTCTTTGTACTTACCAAAAATGTTAGCGGAAATCTTAACAAAGCCTACTTCAATAGCAACTTCAAGTGCTACATCATCGGGCTTTGTGACGATTACGCCGCTACTGCTTTCTGCACCTGTAACAACTGCGAGTGACTTAGCAACAACAAAGTCTGTTACTGCTGCATCGCCATCGTATTCGCCAACAAGTACATTCCAATCATGACATGCCTGAACGACTTCATAGTATTCATCTGTTGCATCCATGTCATAATTGTCGCCATCATCAAGGTTTGCTGTGAGGTTGAACGCATCAACAACTTTTGCATACCACTGTGCCTGAGTATAAGCATCTTCAGGTGCAACAGCGGGAGCAAGACCAAGCAAAGACATGATGAAAGCGAGGATCATTGAGATAATCTTTTGCATGGTGGACATTTCTCCTTTCAAATATTTCTATAAGCAGAATGGCACGAACTCTGAGTCATCTTCCTTATAGTCATAGATATTATATCACCACTTTCCAAAATTTTCAACACCTTAATTATATAAATAACGAGTTGTCTTAAATTTTTGGCAATTTTAACCGTGTAAATCTTTTTTCTTTTTACTTTTTCGCTCGACAATGCCGATTTATTTGGCAAATATTCCATATTCTGCAATACAGTATATAGCAAAATGACGAAAACGATTACAAAGCCATGTCAAATTGCACAACGCAATAAACATAAATTTGTACTGATTTTTGTAGATTTTATAAAGGTATGAGCATAATAATTCGTGAGGTGATTTTTTATGTGCGGAATAATAGGCTGCTGCGGCGTCGAGGGTGCGGCAGGCGCACTGATTAAAGGGCTTGAACGGCTTGAATACAGGGGTTACGACTCGGCAGGCATAGCAACAATTAGCAACGGAAAATTTGAAATTGAAAAGAAAAAAGGTCGAATCTCTGCGCTGAAAAACGCACTGAAAAGCCATAGGGATTACGCAGGCAAAATCGGCATAGGTCATACCCGTTGGGCAACTCACGGCGCACCCAACGACATCAATGCACATCCCCATCAAAGCGGAAAATTTGCCCTTGTTCACAACGGAATTATTGAAAACTACGCTCAGCTCAAAGAACAGTATCTAAAGCTTACAAACTTTAAAAGCGAAACGGATACGGAGGTAATTGTTCAGCTTTTAAACCGGCTTTACAGCACAAGCTGTCTTGACGCAATCGCAAAAACGGTTAAACTGCTTGAGGGGTCGTTTGCTCTCGCAATTCTGTGTGAAGATGAGCCCGATAAGCTATACTGCGTGCGTCAAGGCAGTCCCCTGCTCGGTGGCGTAGGGAACGGTATTTTTGCAGCTTCAGACATTACCGCCATAAGCGACATGGCAGAAATTTTTTATCGCATGGACGATGGAGAGATAGCTGAAATTACGGAGAGCAATGTGAATTTCTACAACTTTGAGCTTGAAAGGGTAGAAAAAGAACGCTGTGAATTTGCCTTTGAAGACATGAGAACAGACAAGGGTAACTGCGAGCATTTTATGCTGAAAGAAATATACGAAGAGCCGGAAGCAATACGCAGAACGGTTGACGCTTATCTAATGGAAAGCACCATTGAACTGAAGCTCGAAATTGATAAACCGGAACAAATTTATATTGTTGCCTGCGGCTCTGCTTACCATGCAGGGCTTGTGGGAAAAAAGATTTTAAGTGAGCTGCTCAAAATTCCCGTAACCGTTGAAACAGCGTCGGAATTCAGATACAGCAATCCCCTTTTAAACAGCAAAACGCCGGTAATAATAATCAGCCAAAGCGGTGAAACGGCAGACAGCTTAGCCGCATTGAGAGAGGCAAAAAAGCTCGGTTCAAAAACGATTTCGGTTGTCAATGTTGCAAACAGCAGCATTGCCGTGGAAAGCGATTTTGTGCTGTACACCAAGGCCGGTCCCGAAATTGCAGTTGCAACTACCAAAGCATACTCGGCGCAGCTTGCGGCGCTTTATTTGCTTGCAATTTACCTTGCCGAAAAATTTAAGACAGCCGAGCAAGCTCAGCTTGATAAACTGAAGAAGGAGCTTAAAGAGCTGAACAAAAAAGTGAGCCTTACTCTTGACTGCGAAGAACAGATAAAAAGGCTTGCGGAGGAACTTAAAGATATTGATCACGCCTATTTTATCGGCAGAGGATTAGGCTACTGCGCCGCCGCTGAGGGCTCGCTGAAGCTTAAAGAAATAAGCTATATTCACTCGGAAGCCTATGCCGCAGGAGAAATGAAGCACGGAACCATTTCACTAATTGAAAAAGGAACAACGGTAATTGCCATGAACACACAAGCCGAGCTTGCCTCGAAGCTGCAAAGCAATATAGATGAGGTTCGTGCAAGAGGAGCAAAGGTTTTCGCCGTAACATCAGGCATAGATATAACAGCTGATGAAACAATCATCACGCCTGCCCTCCATCCTTTACTGCAGACAAGCACGCAAATCGTGCCTATTCAGCTGCTAAGCTACTATATTGCAAAAGAAAGAGGCTGCGACATTGATAAGCCGCGAAATTTAGCTAAATCCGTTACTGTTGAATAATTGACAAAGCTATGATAATTTGCTAAAATTTACCTACCGAATTTATTTTAGGAGGAACTAATAATGGCAAATTTAAAGGGCACAAAAACCGAGCAGAACTTAATGGAGGCTTTTGCCGGCGAAAGCCAAGCACGCAATAAATACAGCTACTTTGCTTCAAAAGCAAAAAAAGAAGGATATCAGCAGATTGCGGCTATCTTTGAAGAAACAGCCGCAAACGAAAAGGAGCACGCAAAAATTTGGTTCAAGCTTTTGAACGGCATCGGCACAACGGAGGAAAACCTCAAGGCTGCCGCAGAGGGCGAAAACGGCGAATGGACAGAAATGTATGCTCGCATGGCAAAGGAAGCAAGAGAAGAGGGCTTTGATGAAATTGCAGCACTTTTTGACGGCGTAGCGGCAATCGAGAAAGAGCATGAGGAAAGATATCTCAAGCTCCTTGCAAACATTGAAAACGGCGAAGTATTCAAGAAGAACACAAAGACGGTTTGGGTTTGCCGCAACTGCGGACACATTGTGGATAGCGAATCAGCTCCCGAAGAATGTCCTGTTTGCGCTCATCCTCAAGGCTACTTTGAGCTGAGAGTTATTAACTATTAATTAAAAAGCTATACAAAATTAATCGAGGCAGTGACGAATGTTGATTCGCCACTGCCTTTTGTTGTTTATATTTCATTTCGCCTTGCGCTCAATAAGCATGGCGAGCTTCATAATTGCCGTCTGGGTTTTTCCGTCCTTAATCTCATTATTAAGAACCATATCAACCGCTTTAAGCAGAGGTATACGCTCAACATTCAAAAATTCATCTTCATCCAAATCCTGCTCAACTTCCCTTAAGCCTCTTGCGCCGTAGAGATAAATAATCTCGTTAGTGTAGCCGGGAGTGGGATAAAATTCGCCCAAATTGATATACTGTTCGGCAACTACGCCGCCCTCTTCACGAAGCTCACGCTTGCTGGCTTCCAGAGGGTTTTCGCCTTTTTCGAGCTTACCTGCAGGCAATTCAAGTACCTCTTCCATATAAGGATATCTGAACTGTCGAACAAAAATAAGCTCCATATCATCGGTCAGAGCCGCAACGGTGACGCCGCCGCTATGCTCAACAACCTCACGAACAGCCTCTTTGCCATCGGGAAGACCCGCTATATCAACTCGAAGATTAAGTATTTTTCCCCTGAATATAGTATTTTTAAAAACCGTTACTTCTTTGGTTTCCAACAATAATCACCCACTTTAATCAATAATCAGGATGAGGCTTACCATTGCGATAAGCTTCCATAATATCTCTGAAAACCTCACCGTTTGAGGGCGGAGTCCAGGTTATGGCATTGGCGCCGGCTTCAATAGTTTGCAAAATTGTTTCGTCCGTAGGACCGCCTGTTGCAATAATCGGCACATCGGGGAAATCCTTGCGTATAGCACGGACAACCTCCGCTGTTTTAGATGCGGCAGAAACATTGAGTATATCTGCGCCCGCTTCAAGCCTTGCGGCAATATCCGTATCCGCCGATGCTACCGTAACAACTACGGGTATATCAATAGTCTCTTTAAGAAGCTTTACAATCTCATTGCTTGTCGGTGCATTCACAACGGCGCCTATTGCACCCTGAAATTCTGCATGGAGCGCCAAATTAACAACCCTGTTACCCTGAGTCAGTCCGCCGCCGACACCCACAAACACGGGAACATCGGCTACAGTTGTAACCGCCTGCGTTATTATAGGCTGAGGCGTAAAGGGATATACGGCAATTACTGCGTCCGCATTAGTGTTGCGAATTATGCTCACATCAGTTGAAAAAAGCACAGATTTAATTCTTCGACCGAAAATTTTAATTCCTGAGCATTTATAAATCGGCTCTGGAACGCTGAGCATAAAATTACGCAAATAGCCTTTTACTTCCGGGATTTTTTGTTCTGACATTTTTTTCCTCCTTATACGGTCTATATGTTTATATCCGTAAACTAAATATATTCTCAAAGCAACAAATTAAAGAATAACATTTTCTAAATTATACCATCTATGACCGGATAATGCAATGATAACAAAAAATCTTAACAAATGTAACCGATTGTAACCGAATCGACATAAAACGCAAGCCAAATATTACAAAGCTGTAGCCTTTTGTAACCCGTTTGTGGTAACTTTTTCTTGCACAAAGTAATATAATGATGCCATAAGGAAGGAGTTGTGACTTATGAAAAACTTTATAACAGCTAACAAGGCTACTATTTTTTCCCTTGGCATTTCAGGCGCAGTTATGAGCGTTATTATGACGGCTGCTCTGTTTTTCAACGAGGTTTCGCCCTCAACTATTTTTTAAAATAGTCTATGTCACAAGAATGAAGAGATGCAATCTGTCATAGGTTGCATCTCTTTTAATTTTGCTCAATTTTGCTTTTCGACTATTTTATACTCATTATTAATCATGAAATACGGACAGCTTTTCACCGTACCGCCCATATACCGCTCAGTATCGTCCATATCCATATCTACGATACATTCATACTCTCCCGTATCTTCGTTATACTCAAAATTGAGACAGTCTTCGCACATTTTCATTCCGCTCTCACCTTTCACTTCATTAGGTTAATTCAATTATATCACACTTTTATTATAACAGGCAAATATAATTCCAAAATGTCGAAATTACACTGTCATTCGCAGCACTATTGACTAAAGATGAAAAAAGTAGTATATTAACAGCGGTAAGACTATTATTTACAACCGAAAGGAATGTGGCAAATTGAAAGGCATCGTCCTTGCAGGCGGTTCTGGCACAAGGCTATATCCGCTGACCATGGTCACCAGTAAACAGCTTTTACCGGTTTACGACAAACCGATGATATACTATCCCCTTTCAACTCTTATGCTCGCCGGAATCAGAGAAATCCTCATCATTTCCACCCCGGCAGACACCCCTAAATTTGAAATGCTTATGGGCGACGGCTCTAAATTCGGTCTTAAGCTCTCCTATGCCGTTCAGGAAAAGCCCGAAGGGCTTGCACAGGCATTTATTATCGGCGAAGAATTTATAGGCGATGATGATGTTGCCATGGTGCTTGGCGACAATATTTTTTACGGAAACGGCTTAGGCACAATGCTGAGAAATGCCGCCGCAAACAACAAAAGAGCAACGATTTTCGGCTACTATGTTGAAAATCCCAACGCTTTCGGCGTTGTTGAATTTGACCATAACGGCAAACCGATTTCTATTGAAGAAAAACCTGAAATTCCAAAATCAAACTATGCTGTAACGGGTCTGTATTTTTACGACAACCGTGTTGTTGAATACGCAAAAAGCTTGAAGCCCAGCGCAAGAGGCGAGCTTGAAATAACGGACATCAACCGCATTTACCTTGAAAACGGCGAGCTCGATGTTAAGCTGATGGGCAGAGGCTTTGCCTGGCTCGACACAGGAACTGTTGACGCACTCATGGACGCCGCAAACTTCATCCGCACAATAGAGCAGCTTCAAGGCATTCAGATTTCCGCTCTTGAAGAAATAGCATACAATATGCGCTGGATATCAAAAAAGCAGCTGCTTGAATCCGCCGCAAAATACGGCAAATCGCCCTATGGGCAGCATTTGCAGCGTGTTGCAGAGGGCAGAATCCTCTATTCTAAAACAAACCGCCCGAATGAAAGACCTATTTGGGGCAGAGGAGAGAATATATATGACCCCGAATAATGCACTTGCCGCAGTACGCACAGAGCTTGACGGAGCAATAATTGTCGAGCCTATTGTTCACGGCGATTCACGAGGCTGGTTTTACGAAAGCTATACAAAGCGCAAGTATGAACAGCTTGGCATAACTGCGGATTTTGTTCAGGACAACCGTTCCTACTCAGCTCAAAAAGGTATAATCCGCGGCCTTCACTGTCAGCTTGAGCCCTTTGCCCAAGCCAAGCTCATTACCTGCACAAAGGGAGCTATTACCGATGTAATTGTTGACATAAGGCAAGGCTCTCCCAGCTTCATGAAATGGATAAAGGTTGAGCTCAGTGCAGAAAATAAGAGACAGCTTTTCATTCCGCGAGGTTTTTTACACGGCTTTGTTACTCTCACTGACGAGGTTGAGGTAATGTACAAAACCGATAATTACTATGAGCTCGGCGCAGACCGTAGCGTTGCATATAACGATGAATGTTTCGGGATTGATTGGGGAGTAGAAAGCCCTCAGCTTTCCGCAAAAGATGCTTCTGCACCTAAGCTTCATGAAAGTGATGTTAAATTTACATATTAAACAGCTAATAACACATACAGGCGGAGTAATTCCGCCTTTTTAAAATCGGAGATAAACAGAATGAAAGTTTTAGTTACAGGCGCCGCAGGGCAATTAGGTCATGATGTTGCCGAACAGCTAAAAGCCTGCAGAATAATGCATCTTGCCGTTGACAGAGATGATTTTGATTTGACAAACAGAGAATCAACCGTTGATTTTGTTCAGGCTTTCAAGCCGGATACAGTCATACATTGCGCCGCCTATACAGCCGTTGACAAAGCTGAAGAAGACATAGAAAACTGTCATATGATTAATGTTTACGGCACGCAAAACCTGATTGACGCCTGCAAAGACCTTGATGTTAAGTTCGTATATATCAGCACCGACTATGTTTTTGACGGCGAAAAGGAAGAGCCCTATGAGGTCGATGATCTGCCAAATCCGCAAACTGTTTACGGGCAGACCAAGCTTGAAGGTGAAAACAGAGTGCGCTGCAATATTGCCAAGCACTTTATAATCCGCACCGCTTGGGTTTTCGGAAGCAACGGAAACAACTTTGTTAAAACGATGCTTCGTTTAGGAGCTGAAAGAGATATGCTGAGCGTTGTTTGCGACCAATTCGGTTCTCCCACCTACACTAAGGATTTGGCAACACTCATTGCAGATATTATACAAACCGAACGCTACGGCACATACCACGCAACTAACGAAGGCTTCTGCTCATGGGCAGATTTTGCAAAAGAAATAATGCAGCTTTCAGGTCTTAATACAAAGGTATCGCCTATCGCCTCTTCCGAATATCCTGCTAAAGCAAAGCGTCCCAAAAACAGCAGGCTTTCAAAGCAAAAGCTCCTCGACAGCGGCTTTAATTCGTTACCCGATTGGAAGAACGCTTTAAAGAGATTTTTAAACGAAATATCATAAGTAGCATGAAAAAACGAGTTGTGATGAAAGTCCGTCACAACTCGTTTTTCTATTTCTATTCACTTGGATAGCAGTTTTTGCACTGGCTATAGCCTGCCACGAGACTGCCTATAAAATCATCGGTTTCCGCATAATTCTCCGACTGAATATCTTTAACGAATGCGCAGTCGGCTCTATGAATTTTCATCGTGCCTTTGTTGAGCACATATTTATGTGTGCCGTAGACTACAATCGTTTCTGCTTCGGTCGTCACAGGTTCGGTTGTTTCTGCTTCGGTTGCCGCAGTTGTGCTGTTGCTCCAGAAGCTATCATCCAAGCTTTGCTCGATTATATCCCCTGAAGTAGTTTCAGGCTCATCGTGAGCGCTGCCTATACCCATAAGCCAGCCTATTATACCGCCGATTATAAGTCCCATAAGCAGGGCGCATACTGTGCTGATTATTAAACGCTTCATACTATTTTGTCAACAAAAGCAGTGCACAGAAAGAAACGACACCCTGAATAATATTCAGGCGGTAAATGGTCTGAGAATTGGACCAGCCCATATTCTTCCGGAAATGGTCATGCAAAGGTGTACGGATATTTTTAAGCACCTTTATTTTCAAAAATCTTGTAACAGAAACCTTGAATATACCTATAAGTCCGTCAACAAGAAGAACAAGGCAGAAAGGAATACACAGGAGCATATTACCCGATTTGAGCAAAAGTATGCCGAGGAAAAGTCCGAGAGCTCTTGAACCGGCATCGCCCATCATCATTGTGCTCGGCTCTGCATTAAACCACAGATAAGCCATAACGGCAAATACCATAATAATGCTGAGCGCACCCATATCACCGCCCACACCCATGAGCTTGCAGGCAAGGGTTATGAAGATGATTGAATTGATTGAGAGAGAGCCGCAGAATCCGTCAATACCGTCGGAACAGTTGGTGGCGTTAATCATAAACCACAGGAAAACCGTTGAAACTGCCAAGAAAACCGCCCAATGAAGCTCAAACTCAAAGAAGCCGAAGCTCAAGGAAAGATTATCAGCGTTGCCGTAGATATACGCACCCGATGTGAGGGCGCATATAACCAAATCTATAGCGCCTTTTTTATATTCACCCCAAGGCTTTTTCGCTCTGTCATCAAGATATCCGGAAAGCATGCCAAGGAAAAGGACTATATAATAGAAAATCATTTCAAGAGTAATTTCAACAAACAAAAGAGAAGCTATTATAAAAACGTAGACAAAAACTATGCCTGCACCTCTCTGCTTGCCCTTGGAAAGCTTACCGTTAAAAGCAAAATCACGGCCGCCGTCAACAGGGAGCTTATTTTTGAACAGCTTAAGGCTCAAAAGCACGCCGCCGAAAGCGAGCACGACAGATAAAAATGTAAGTAAAACGGAATTGTTTATAAAAGCAGTCAGCATTATTCGCACCTGATTTCTTTCAGACTTTTTAAGTATTCTTTATCTTTTTTTGTCAGTTCGGCTTTTTCCAGCATATCGGGACGCTTTGCCAAAGTGCGTTCCAGCTGCTTTTCACGCTGCCATTTCTGTATATTTGCGTGATGACCGCTAAGGAGCACATCGGGCACTCGCTTGCCCTGCCACTCCTCCGGTCTTGTATATTGGGGATGCTCCAAAACAGAATTATAATGGCTTTCGTTCATGAAGCTTTCGTCAGCAGACAAAACCCCGGGAAGCATACGGCAAACGCTGTCCGCCACTATAATAGCCGGCAGCTCGCCGCCTGTGAGCACATAATCGCCTATGGAAATTTCTTCATCCACAATCTCCTCAAGCACACGCTCATCTATACCCTCGTAATGGCCGCAAAGCAGAGCAATATTATCGTATTTCAACAGCTCAATCGCCTTTTTTTGAGTTAGTACGGTACCCTGAGGCGACATATAAATCACATGAGGCTTTTTACCCAAATCCTCACAAAGAGATTTATAGCAATCATAAACAGGCTGAGCCTGAATAACCATGCCTGAGCCGCCGCCATAGGGTGCATCGTCCACTCTGCGGTGTTTATCAAGAGTGTATTTGCGAATATTTCGGCAATTTATTTCAACCAAACCCTTTTCCCTTGCACGGCCAAGTATGCTTTCGCTCACCACAGTTTCACACATTTCGGGAAATAGGGTCATTATATCAATCCTCATCGTCAAATATCCCCTTGAGCGGTCTTATGAACACTTTGCCGTTTTCAACATCGGTCTTAATAACCACAGGGTCAATAACGGGAAGCAAGTATTCCTTGCCGTTTGCGGCGGTGATATGCCAAACATCGTTTGCACCTGTTTGGCTGACATCTGTTACAGTGCCCCAAATTTTATCCTCGTCGTCAGCATCGTGTGCCGCGCATCCGATTAAATCGGCTATAAACCAACTGCCCTCAGGCAATTTTGCGTCGGCACGGTTCATATATATAACTTTATTTCGCAAAGCCGCCGCCTGCTCAACTGTTTCAACACCCTCAAGCTTCATAAGCACAATGTTGCCGTGAGGGCGTGCAGAAATAACTTTGACAGGCTTTTCACCTTTATCATCAAAATAAACGATTTTAAATTTGCAGGCAAATTCAGGGCTGTCGCACCACGGATTAACACGAAGCTCACCTCGGACGCCGTGAGTTGAAACAATCTGCGCCAACTCCAAATATTGTTTTAGCATAAGCATTACCTCTCAGTAACACCAATAGCCCTATATGCTTAATATCTTTTTTAAGCACATAGAGCAGTGATGTTTTATAGAAAAGTCGGAATATTTTTGGAGAGATTATTCGATCTCAACTGCAATTTTTTCGTTGTTGCGAGTCGCAGCGGCACGCATAACAGTGCGGATGGACTTTGCAATACGGCCCTGTTTGCCGATTACTCTGCCCATATCGTTCTCGCCGACATGCAGGTGATAGACTGTTACGCCCTCCTCATTGGGCTCATCAACAGTAACTGTAACTGCTGAGGGGTTTTCAACAAGGCCCTGTGCGATTGCGATTAAAAGCTCTGTCATAGACAGCACCTCCAATATTTTTTTGCTAATTTAAAAAGTTAGCGTCAGCTAAATTAGCCAATGATGCCTGACTTCTTAAGAATAGCCTTAACAGTGTCTGTGGGCTGTGCGCCGTTCTTAATCCACTGCTGAGCCTTTTCTGCATCAACCTTGATTTCTGCGGGCTCTTTCATTGCATCGTAAGTACCGATTTCTTCGATGAAACGGCCATCACGGGGATAGCGTGAATCTGCTACAACGATACGATAGAAAGGTGCCTTCTTTGCGCCCATACGGCGCAGTCTGATTTTTACTGCCATTTTTGGTTTCCTCCAATGTATTTCTTTTTAAATTATATATAATTTTACAATATTACCCTTAGAGCATATTGAAATTATCGCATTTAATTATTTGCGCTTTCTCTTTCCCTTGCCGTGGCTGAAGCGCTTGCCAATACCTTTGCCGCCGAACTGCTTGAACATTTTTTGCATCTGCTTAAACTGAGCAAGCAGACGGTTAACATCTTCAACCTGCATGCCGCAGCCTGCCGCAATACGGCGTTTACGGGATGGGTTGATGATATCGGGGTTTTCACGCTCGCCGGGGGTCATGGAAAGGATGATAGCCTGTATTCTGTCAAACTGACTTTCGTCCACTTCAACATCCTTAATCTGCTTGCTTACG
>CASFRX010000028.1 GCA_949297075.1 uncultured Oscillospiraceae bacterium
ACAAAGAAGCACTGAGCTTCTTCGATAAAAAAGGCTACAAAACCGTTGCCGCCGGCGACAAGCCTGAGGGAAAGCTTGCAGATTTCGGCAACCCGGATATATTAATTTATCTTACTCCCTACACAACCGCTTTCATTCCGGGATGCTTTGACATTGCAAAAATCCCCCTTGATAAGCTCTGCGTTTATATTCCCTACAGCATTATCGTATCCGGCACGCAAAAGCTTTTTGCCAACGGCACGATAAATCTTGCATGGAAAAGCTTCTGTGAGAGCCGCAGCTATTTTGAGCTTATGCAAAGCCAAGCAGAACTCGGCGGAAAAAATGCGGTTTACAGCGGATTTCCGGGTTTAGACAGCCTGCTTGAAGGGCAGGACAAAGGCTTATTTAAAGGAAAAGAGGGCAATAAAAAAATAATATATGCCCCTCATTTCAGCGTTGGCGACAGCGGCATAGGTTTCTCAACTTTTGAGAAAAACCACCGTTTTATGCTGGAATTGGCAAAGAAAACTTCAGACAGCGTTTCATGGGTAATCAAGCCGCACCCTCGCCTTAAAAGCGAAAGCGTGCGATGCGGTATATTTAAAAGCGAAAAAGATTTTGATGAGTATATTTCCAAGTGGGATAGTCTGCCAAACGCCCGTTCAATGTTCGGCGGCGAATATAACAACCTTTTCAAGGAATCCGATGCAATTATTCTGGACAGCGCTTCATTCCTTGTTGAATATCAGTTTACAGGGAATCCTATTCTCTTTTTAACTAATGAAAGACAGAATTTCAACGCCTTCGGTCAAAGCGTTTTAAACACTGTATACAAAGCAGACGGAAGCGATTTTGAAGCGATAGAAAGCTTTATAAAAGAAACCGTTATAAACCAAAACGATTCCATGCGGCAGCTGAGAAAGGCTTTTTTTGAAAAAGAGCTTAACTATATTGAGCACAACGGCGGCTTAACGGCAAGCGAAAAGATTTTTACCGTAATAAGGAGTGAGATTAAAAATGAAAATAACAATAGCTGAACGCCCAAACGACATTAGCTGTGACGAAATAGCCTCAGTTGTGCGCAGCGCCTATGCCGTATGGGATGAAAAAGGCTACGACTATGCCGCAAGGAAATATGAAGCCGCTGATATTGAAAAGCTGTTAAAGGAAGGCACTTGTCTTTTAGCCTTTGCCGACGATAAGCTTGCAGGAGTTTTATTCTACTTTCTCGGCAAAAGCTATCCCGATTTAGGCACCAAAAACAGCGTACACGCCCATATTGCGGCAGTTGCACCTGAATATAAAGGAAATAAAATCGGCACAAAGCTTTTTGAAGAAATGTTTAAAAGGGCAAAAACGGCAGGCTGCGGAGAATTTGTCGGCGATACCTGTGCCAAAAACAAAGAACTGCTGAAATGGTACAGTAAAATGGGCTGTGAAGTAGTCGGCTTCACCTCTTACCCAAATACCGGCTACTACTCCGCAATTTTTATGAAGCCTCTCAACTCAAGCTACAGCAAAGGCTTTTATTTTACGCATAAAATCAAGGGATGGATAAAAGCGCATTTGCTTTATAATGCAGACGGCAGTTTAAGGCCTGTTGCAAAAGCAATAAGAAAACTCAAAACCGCAGAATAATTAAAAACAGTGTCACTCTTCAGGCAGAAGAACGGCACTGTTTTTCTATTCAGCTTATTTTAATTTTCGCAAAGACAATTTTTTTCCTGTTCCATGTGTAGGTTACAAGCAGCTCATTGCCGTCGGCAATAATAGCAGGATAGGAATACTCTCCCGGCATGCTTTCAAGCACAACGCCCAAATCCCACGAATTTCCGTTATCGGCAGAACATACTACGGTCAAGGGCGTACGCTCTCCCCAATTTTCTTTAACGGGATTTGAAACCAAAAACAGCCTGCCGTCATGAGTTTTTGCAATATCAATGCCGCTGTTGTTATTGAAAAGCCCTGTTTTATATGCAGGACACCAGGTTTTGCCGCCGTCAGCTGAATCACTGCGGTAAATATACCGCCTGTTTGTGCGCACAAGCATATGAACATTATCGGGTTCAGATTCCCACAGGGTCGGCTGAATCATGCCGACGGTTTTTCCATAGCGCTTAGGGCGCTCAACAAAATCAGTTTTCTCCCATGTTTTCATATCGTTATCGGATATATCCACAAAACAGCGCCAATCCTTATTCTGCTCGGTGGATGACGGAGCTATTATTCTTCCGCTTTTAAGCCTTATTGCCTTATTCTTTACAGGGCCTCTTCCGCCGCTTGTATCACCCTCAACAAGCTGTTTAGGCTCGTTCCAGGTTTTGCCGCAATCCCCAGAAGTTACATAATATGTCTGCCAATCGGCAATTTCTTTGCCCACTTTAAAGAACAGAACTACGGTGCCGTCCTGTTTCTTATAAAGAACAGGATTCCAATGGGGTATATTCTCATCAACGGTTATTCTCTGCGGCTCCGACCAGCCCTTTGAATCTCTTCGAGAGAGCCAAATATCAACATCATCGTGTTTTTCATATGTACCGCCGAACCATGCCGCCAAAATTTCGCCGTTATCCATCTTAACAAGGGTTGAAGCATGACAAGACTTTGTAGGGCAGATTTTATCAATTATAAATTCCTTTTTAACTTCAAATTTCATAAAGCCGTTCACCTCTGCCAACAGAATAACATACACACAAATAATAAATCAAGCTATTTTTACATAATGATACTATGTATAATTATTTGAGGTGTAAATGAAATGAAAAATGCTAAGCTGCTGTTGATTAATACCACTGTCTTAACCGTAAGCGGATTTTTAATGCGCACAATCGCCGTTGCTTTTAATGTCTATTTAACCAATAAAATCGGTTCGGCCGGTATAGGCTTGTTTCAGCTGATTATGGCGGTTTACGGCCTTGCCGTCACCTTTGCAAGCGCAGGAATTAAGCTTGGCGCAACTCGGCTTGTCACCGATTCCCTATGCATAAAAGGAAACAAAACAGACAAAATAATCGGAGTTTGCGTGCGATATGCTCTCACGGTTTCTCTGAGCGTTACAGCTGTGTTTTTCCTTGCAAGCGGAATAATAAGCAAAATGTGGATTGCAGACGAGAGGTCACTGTATTCTCTGAAAATTCTCGCTCTCAGCTTGCCGCCTGTTGCCGTTTCCGCCGCAATGAACGGATATTTCACCGCCCGAAAAACCATGATTAAGTACTCCGGCGTTCAGCTCATTGAGCAGCTTTGCAAAATTGCAGTTACGGTGATTTTTCTTACCGCAGCCGCAGGAAAAGGCTTAAGCGCCCTATGCGGTGCGCTCGCAATAGGCACAACGGTTTCGGAATACATATCCTGTATACTCTCCTGCTCGCTGTATAAACTTGATAAAAAAATCAAAAGCGACAATTTAAAGTCCCCGCATATTCTTCCCTCGCTTTTGCGAATTGCCATGCCCGACGCCATTGGCTCCGGTATGCGCTCGATACTGCTGACGGTTGAACATCTTCTCATACCCGTAGGCTTTCGCAAATCCGGTCAAAGTGCTCAGCAAGCGCTCAGCACTTACGGAACAGTACACGGCATGGCTCTTCCGATAATCCTCTACCCTGCCGCTGTTTTAACCTCGCTTTCAAGTATGCTCGTACCTGAGCTTTCCCGCTGCCTTGCTCTCGGAGAGCAAAAGAAAATTGACGAAGCCGCAAGCGAAATTTTGCGCATGACGGCACTTTTCAGCCTGGGTACAGCAGGATTCATGTTCACCTTTTCAGGCTGTATATCGGCGGCAGTTTACGAAAGCGGAGAAGCTGATTTTTATATAAAGCTGTTGAGTGTTCTTTTGCCGGTAATGTATTTAGACACCGTTGTTGACGGAATGTTAAAGGGGCTTGACCAACAGCTCGCCTCAATGAGATACAACATAATTGATTCGGGGCTTTGCGTAGTGCTTGTTTATGTTCTGCTTCCCCGTTTTGCAATAAAAGGCTATATTTTTATTCTGTTTATAAGCGAAATTATTAACTTTGCTCTGAGCATAGGCAAGCTAATTAAAATAACCACGCTTAAAATCAATATCTTGCATGATTTATTAATGCCTGCTTTTGCAACGGCAGGAAGCTGTGCGGTATTGGGATTATTAAGCCTTGTTTTGACCATAAATCAAGGCACCAAGCTTTCATTAGCTTCTTTGGTCGTATTATTCATATTAATATATTTTTCTGCTTTAATCGGTATTGGCTGTGTTGATAAAAAAGAGCTGAAAAGCTTTACGGCAAGAATAAAGTAATCCTTGACTAACCGCAGAAAAATGAAGTATCATATGTAAACAACAACAGCAAAGGACAAACAGCAATGACAAATCTACTTATTAAACTGTTCATAAAGGATTACGACAACACAGGCTCGCCTGCCGTCAGGGCAAAATACGGCATACTCAGCGGATGCGGCGGAATTGTGGTTAATATTATTTTAACTGCTGTCAAATTCCTTATCGGCTCTATGACAGGCAGTATAGCCATAACAGGCGACGCTTTTAATAACCTTTCCGATGCAGCCAGCTCAACCGTTTCGCTGCTCGGCTTTAAAATATCATCTAAGCCGGCCGACAAAGAGCACCCTTACGGCCACGGCAGGCTTGAATACATATGCGGCATGGGTGTCGCTATTCTCATTCTCTTCATGGGCTATGAGCTCATTAAAAGCTCCGTTCAAAAAATAATCAACCCTGAACCCACTGTATTTTCATGGGTTGCAGTTGCCGTGCTTGCAATATCAATTTTGGGCAAGATTTGGCTCGCATTTTTCAACAAAAATATAGGCAAGCGCATAAACTCAAGCACGGTTGACGCTGTAGTTACTGATAGCATAAGCGACATTGCCGCTACTACGGCTTCTATTGTTGCTCTTGTTCTTTCCAGCTACTTTAACCTGCCTTTTGACGGCATTTTCGGTGTAATAGTTTCCTGTTTTGTTCTTTATGCAGGCATAGGCGTTTTCAAAAACACCGTCAGCCCGCTGCTCGGTCAGCCGCCTACGAAAGAAACAATCGAAATGATTGAAAACAAAATAAACTCCTACGACGGAATTGTGGGTGTACATGACCTGATAGTGCACGATTACGGCCCCAATCGCTGCTTTGTAACTGCCCATGCGGAAGTTCCTGCAGACACCGATATTATGGAAAGCCACGATTTAATCGATGTTATCGAGCAGGATTTGAAAACCGAAACTGGCTATATCGTTACCCTTCACATGGACCCCGTAATCCAAAACGATGAAACGGTTTTTGAAGCCAAAGAAATGGTGCAAAGAATTGTCTTGGAAATCGACGACAGCTTATCCATACACGATTTTCGCCTTGTAGCAGGACCTCATCATACAAACCTGATTTTTGATTTGGTTATTCCTTTCTCCGTTAAAACAGACAGCAGAATAATAATAGACCAAATCAGCGAAAAGCTGCAAAATTTAGATAAAAAATACTATGCGGTTATAACAGTAGACCACAGTTATGTTTAATATTGCCGTTTGAGAATAAAGCAGGCATGGTTTTGTCAATTTTTACAAAACTTTGCCTGCTTTTGTGCATATTTTTCTACCCTCCTCTTTTTTACAAAAAAGCTTTTAATATTTACAAAATGAGAGATATTATGTACAATATGTATTAGTTAAATAAGCAAAACATACAAGTAAAGGAGATTGCGCAGTGAAATTCACCGAACTTGATGAAAACTTCCAAACTATACCCAACGGCCCCTTAGGCATCATTGCTCTCCCCGGATGCGAGGAGCTTGCAAAGAAAATCGACTGGTATCTTACCACATGGCGTTCAACAAGGCACGCCGAACACAAAGAAACTCTCCATTTCCGCGGTTATGAGCGTCCGTCCTACCTTGTTGATATCCGCTTCCCCCGTTTCGGTACAGGCGAAGGCAAGGCAACAATTCGCCAGACAGTCAGAGGCTACGATTTGTTCATTCTTTGCGATTGCTTCAACTATGGTGTTACATACGAAATGTACGGCATGGAAGTTCCCATGAGTC
Organism: uncultured Oscillospiraceae bacterium; assembly: GCA_949297075.1. Taxonomy (GTDB): domain Bacteria; phylum Bacillota; class Clostridia; order Oscillospirales; family Acutalibacteraceae; genus UBA8612. The sequence continues at coordinate 6,021 of CASFRX010000028.1, forward strand.
CGGACGAGCATTTTGCCAACCTCAAGCGTGCAATCAGCGCTATCGGCGGCAAAGCAAAGAGCATAACCGTTATTATGCCCATGCTTTACGAGGGCAGACAGCACAAGCGCTCCTCCCGCGAATCTCTCGACTGCGCAAATATGCTACAGGAGCTTTGCTTATATATGGGCGTTGACAACATCATCACCTTTGATGCTCACGACCCCAGAGTTCAGAACTCCATCCCCCTCAAGGGATTTGAAAATGTACAGCCTGTTTACCAGATGATTAAGGCAATGACCAGAACTATCGACAATCTCCACTTCGATAAAGATCACCTTATGGTTATCTCCCCAGACGAGGGCGGCATGGGTCGATGCATCTACTACTCAACTGTGCTTGAAGTTGAGCTTGGTATGTTCTACAAGCGCCGTGACTACACACGAATCGTAAACGGCCGCAACCCCATCATTGCCCATGAATTTCTTGGTGCAAATGTTGAGGGCAAAGATGTCATTATCGTTGACGATATGATTTCTTCAGGCGAATCTATGATTGAGGTTGCAACAAAGCTCAAGGCTCTTAAAGCTAACCGCATTTTTGTCTGTTCAAGCTTCGGCCTTTTCTGCAACGGCCTTGAGGGTTTTGATGAAGCTTACGAAAAGGGACTTATTGATAAGGTTTTCACAACTAACCTTATTTACCGAACTCCTGAGCTTCTTTCCCGTGAATGGTATGCTGAGGTTGACCTTTCAAAGTATGTTTCCTACATCATTGATACCCTCAATCATGACCTTTCCGTCAGCAGCCTGCTCGACCCCGCAGACAGAATAGAAAACCTCCTTGTTTCAAAGGGCTATAAAGAGCCTAAAGAACAGTAATATTAAGTAATACTAAAAGGAAACTTAAAACCAACTAACAAACTGACTTCACTTTTCGCCGACACCACATAAGGCAGTATTTCTTTAAAATGTGAAATTTTGGCACAACAATGTGTTAAAACCGCCCGATATGCGTCAGCATTATCGGACGGTTTTGCCTTGTTTTGTACTCATAATTTTCATTTTAAAGTGCTTCGCAGTTTCGTAAGATAGTAAAATTTCTTGTATTGAAGCCACAAAACGCAGCAAGGCTGACGCCTTGCGAGACTTTTGGCAAAAATACAGGGAATTTTTATCGAGAAACAAATACTTCCTTATGTGGTGTCGGCGTTTGTGGAGTCAGTTTTGTTTTATATCAACAGAATTATACCGGCATAATACTAATTGTATTGACAATAAAAATTAACCGTGATATAATACATAACAGATGTTACATAAACAGTGTTATAAAACGTGTAATTTGAAACGGAGATGATTTTATGCCACCGAAACCTAAGTACACAAAAGAGGAAATTGTAGGTGCAGCTTACGAGCTGACGCGAAAAAAAGGTATTGATGCAGTTGTTGCAAGAGAAGTAGGCAAACGCCTTAACACTTCATCTTCCCCTATTTTTACGGTGTGGAGTAGTATGGATGAGCTTAAAGAGGAAGTTCGGAAGCTGGCCAAGCAAAAATACCAACAATATATGTCGGATATTTTCGATTATTTTCCTTCGTTTAAGGAGTTTGGCATGCGATGCGTCAGCTTTGCATCAGAAGAGCCATACCTGTTTCGGCTGCTGTTTCTAACCAAAGGAGAAGAACACAGCCCATATATAAGGTTTAAGCAGGAATTTGAAAGTATCTTTATACCCCTTGTGGAAGAAATAAGAAATGAATTTGAATTGTCTCAGTCAGATGCGGAAGATTTGCTCAACCAAATGATTATCTTTGCAAATGGCATTGCGGCGTTTGTTATTACGGATACAGAAAGCTTTTCAAAAGAAGCTGTAAGCTGCCATCTCAGCCGAGTGTGTATCGGTGTAGTTCTGGCGGATAAGCTTCGAGACGGCAGTATAGATTTTGAGTCCGCCAAAGAAATGGCGAGTTCCGCCATAGTTGAAGCAGTACCGAAAAAGAAAATGTAGATTTTTAAATGATAAAATTACAGACAATAAATAAGCGTTTTCAGGAGAAAAACCATATGCTAAAGATTGAACATTTAACTAAGAATTACGGTGATAAAAAGGCAGTTGATGACCTTTCATTACATATAAAGCCCGGTGAAATATACGGCTTTATCGGTCATAACGGCGCAGGCAAAACAACAACCATAAAGGCTTGCTGCGGTATTTTGCAGTATGACAGCGGCGAAATTACGATTGACGGAGTTTCTATGAAGCAGGACCCAATAACCTGCAAAAGTAAAATCGCCTATATACCCGATAACCCTGACCTTTACGAATTTATGACGGGTATTCAGTTTTTGAATTTTGTTGCTGATATATTCGGTGTTACCGCAGAAAAGCGAAAAGAGCGTATAAATAAATATGCTGACGCTTTTGAAATTACCGGCGACTTAGGCTCACCCATTTCTGCCTACTCTCACGGTATGAAGCAAAAGCTTGCCATAATATCGGCGCTTCTGCACGAACCAAAGCTTATTATTATGGATGAGCCATTTGTAGGACTTGACCCTAAAGCCACCCATTTGCTTAAAGGAATTATGAAAGATATGTGCTCCGAAGGCTCGGCAATCTTTTTCTCGACCCATGTGTTAGAGGTTGCGGAAAAGCTTTGCGACAAGGTTGCCATTATTAAAGGCGGCAAGCTGATGCGTTCGGGTACTATGGAGGAAGTAAAGGGTGATACCTCCCTTGAAAATGTGTTCCTTGATTTGGAGGAAGAAAAATGACAAAAGCTCTATTCAAAAAGCAGATAATGGAGGTTTTTGCTTGGCTTTACAAGGACAGAAAAACCGGCAAAATCCGTTCTGCAAAAGGCATTATGATGTATGCTGTGCTTTACCTTATTGTTTTCGCTTTTCTCGGCTCTGTTTTTTATACTGTTGCTCAAATGCTCTGTAAGCCGCTTTTAGATGCGCAAATGGGCTGGATTTATTGGTGCTTAATGGGTCTTATCAGCGTATTTCTCGGTGTATTCGGCAGTGTGTTCAGCACATATTCTTCCCTGTATCAAGCAAAGGACAATGATTTACTGCTGTCCATGCCTATACCGGTTGCACGGATTCTGCTTGTGCGACTGTTCGGCGTGTATGCAATAGGGCTTATGTACGAGCTCATTGTAATGATACCCACAATCCTTGTATGGTTTATGAAAGCCCCCTTTTCGCTCGTCGGTGCTGTATGTGTAATGATTATTCCTTTTATGCTTTCGATTTTTGTGCTTGTGCTGTCGGCAGTTCTCGGCTGGGTTGTGGCGCTTATTGCAGGAAAGCTTAAGCATAAAAATATCGTCACCGTGTTTATATCTCTTGTATTCATCGCCGGTTATTATTATATTTACGGCAAGGCCTATTCCTTGATTCAACTGCTTTTGCAAAATGTAGAGGCAGTTGGTGAAAAAATCAAATATGCCCTTTATCCCCTTTATCAAATGGGCTTGGCGGCAGAGGGTAATTTGCTTTCAATGCTTGTTTTTTCGGCTATAATCGGTGTGTTGTTTGCCGCCGTATACTTTGCGCTGTCCCGTAGCTTTTTGGGGCTTGCAACTGCAAATAAAGGTGCCGCTAAAAAGGGATATAAAAATAAGGATCAAAGGGTTAAATCTGTCAGCGGTGCCTTGCTTCAAAAGGAATTTCGCCGCTTCCTCGGCAGTGCAAACTATATGCTCAACTGCGGACTTGGTATAATCCTTATGCCCATAGCCGCCGTTGCGATTTTTTGGAAAGCAGGAACAATACAGGAAATTTTGTCAGACCCGATCATGCAGCCCATACAAAATTTTATTCCTCTATTAGCTGTGGCGGCAATATGTATGGTGAGCAGTATGAATGATATTACATCTCCGTCTGTTTCCTTGGAGGGTAAAAGCATTTGGCTTGTGCAGTCTTTACCGATTATAAGCCGCCATGTTTTGGCGGCAAAATTAAAGCTGCATCTGCTTTTGACGATTGTTCCCGCAATACCGCTCGTTATAGCGGTTGAATGGCTTATAAAACCCGATTTATCTTTTGCCTTGCTTATTCCCGTTGCCGTCCTACTTTTTATTGTGCTCATGGCATCTTTCGGGCTTTTTATAAACCTTAAAATGCCAAACCTCAACTGGACAAATGAAATAATCCCCATAAAGCAAAGTATGAGCGTTATGATTGCTTTGTTCGGCGGTTGGATATTTATCATGGCGCTTGCAGGAATCTATTATCTCCTTAGGTCTGTTTTAAGTCCCTTAATCTATCTTTTAATTGTATGTACCTTGCTTCTTGCCTCCTGTGTTATATTTATTCGCTGGATTTTCACAACCGGAGCAAAAATATTCAGCGAGCTTTAATATAGTTATGAAACAAAGCAGGGAGCGTATCTAATGAGTAGCTTAGTTATATACATACACGGCAAAGGCGGCAGAGCAGAGGAAGCTGAGCATTATAAGCCGTTCTCTAGTAACAGCGATATTGTTGGCTTTGACTAACAATCGCAAAACCCGTGGGAAGCTAACAGCGAATTTTCTAAGCTTTATGATTCTTACGGCAAGGGATATGATTCAGTCATTTTGATTGTTAACAGCATAGGTGCATATTTTGCTATGAGCGCTCTTAACCATAAGAAAATTGATAAGGCTTTGTTTATATCTCCCATTGTCAATATGGAAAAGCTGATTGCAGATATGATGATGTGGGCAAATGTAACAGAGAATGAACTGGAAAGCAAAAAAGAGATTAATACGGGTTTTGGAGAAACCTTGTCTTGGGAATATCTGTGCTATGTGCGTAGAAATCGGGTCAAGTGGAGCGTACCGACATATATTCTGTATGGCGGAAAGGATAACTTAACTTCCAAAGAAACCGTAACCGAATTTGCAAATAAAATCGGCGCAAAGCTTACCGTGAAGGAAGACGGAGAGCATTGGTTCCATACTGATGAACAGATGAAATTCCTCGACCGTTGGATTATGGATTCAATAAATAATTAAACTAACGAAAATGAAGCAGCAGAAATTGTTTTATCAATGATGATAATCGGTATTCTGTAATGCGAAATAACAAAAACAAAGAAATATGAATTTGGAGGATTTAACCATGAGTAAAAAACTGTACAAATCTAACACAAACAAAAAGATATGCGGCGTTTGCGGAGGTGTCGGAGAATTTTTTAATATTGATCCAACCCTTGTAAGGCTTGCATGGATTGCATTTTGCGCCTTTGGCGGCAGCGGAATATTAGCCTATATTATTGCCGCACTCATTATTCCCGAAAATCCGGAATATTGACTAAACTGACTCAAGGAGTTTGATTGATTATGAAAAAATTAAGTAAAATTTTATGGGGTGTAGCGCTTATAATAGTCGGCGGTATCTTCGCTTTAAATGCTTTTGGCGTTACCGATATCGAAGTTTTCTTTGACGGCTGGTGGACTCTGTTTATCATTGTGCCTTGCTTTATAGGCATTTTTACAGAAAGAGAAAAGACAGGCAATATTATAGGCCTTGCTGTAGGTGTATTTCTGCTGCTCTGCTGTCAGAATGTGCTGAGCTTTGATATGCTTTGGAAATTGGCTGTTCCTGCAATTATCGTCATTATTGGTCTCAAGCTTATTCTGGGCGCAGTTTTCGGCGATAAGGCGGCAAAAATGCTTGCTGATTCTCGCAAAAACGGCAGTGATATTAAGAGCACTTGCGCAACCTTTTCCGGTCAAGATGTCAGTTTTGACGGCGAAGCATTTGACGGTGCCGAACTTACGGCTGTTTTCGGCGGAGTTAAATGCGATTTGAGAAATGCAGTTATAGAAAAGGACTGTGCTGTCACCGCAACGGGTATTTTCGGCGGAATTGATATTTTGGTACCCGATAATGTTAATGTTAAAATCAGCTCAAATTCTATTTTCGGCGGAGTTTCCGGCAAGAATCGTCGTCAGGATATTCCGGGCGCAGTCACACTGTATATCAACGCAACTTGTATATTCGGAGGAGTTGAAATCAAATGACATCGGTCCAAAAGATAATAAAGTACCTTGCTATGGCGCTTGCAATATTTCTGTGCGTCAACATAATCGGTGGAATTATTACGGCGGTTGCCGGTGTTTCGCTCTTCCTTTCGGATAAAGAAAACGATGCAATCGGCGAAATGCAGGTGTACCCGATAGATAGTGAGATTTCTTCTTTATCTATTGACCTCAGTGCCGCTGAGCTCAAAATTAAAACTGCGGATAATTTTTCCGTTGAAAGCAATCACAAGTATATTTCCGTGAAAGAAGATAACGGTCAGCTTTGCATTGACGAAACCAAAATGCCGTTTTCGGTTCTTTCAAAGGGTGTAACGGTTATTTTAAATGTTCCCGAAGACTTTGTGTTTGACGATGCAACGATTGAAACAGGAGCAGGAAAAGTTGAAATTGAGGCTCTTTCGGCTGATGTTTTGAATCTTTCACTTGGTGCCGGAGAAGCGAAAATTAATAATCTGACAGCGAATGCCCGTGCCGATATTGACGGCGGTGCCGGTGCGCTGACGGTTGACGGCGGACTGCTTAATAATCTTGACCTCGAGATGGGAGTAGGCGAGCTTAATCTCAGAAGCCGCGTCGAGGGTGAAAGCAGTATAGATTACGGCGTCGGCGAAACAAATTTAACTCTTATAGGCAGTAAATCTGATTATAAAATTGAGCTCGACAAAGGCATCGGTGAAGCAAAGCTTGAGGGAGAAAGCATGAACGACGATTCTGTTTATGGCTCCGGGCTTAACTTCATTGAAATTGACGGCGGTGTAGGCTCAATAAAAATTGAATTTGCGGAGAATTAAAACAGCTCAGATTGTTATTGCAGGAGAGTTATACTATGTCGATTAAGGCAATCGTTTACACATCTAATACCGGATTTACAAAGCAGTATGCCGAAATGCTTGGGGAAAAGCTTTCACTTTCGGTCTATTCTATTGACGAGGCTTCAAAACAGCTTTCAAAAGGCGACAATATAATATATCTCGGTTGGATTTGTACCAATAATGTCAAAGGCTTCTTACGTGCGAAAAAGCATTTTTCCGTATGTGCGGTATGCGGTGTAGGACTATGCGACACCGGCACGCTAACCGCCGAAGTGCGTAAGGCAACTAATATACCCGA
>CASFRX010000029.1 GCA_949297075.1 uncultured Oscillospiraceae bacterium
AGGTATCCGCAGATTACACTTCCTTGATTATATGATGTGAATTGAGGCATTAAAAGGTAAATTAGAAACCTGTTGAGGTATCCGCAGATTACACTTCCTTGATTATATGATGTGAATTGAGGCATTAAAAATGCAGAAGTTGACAAAAAAACAGAATATTGTTCAAACGGTGAAGTTTGCGCTTTTTTCGGCAGGCGCAGGCATTATTCAAACGGTTACTTTTACTCTTTTAAACGAGGTTTTTAAGCTGGATTATTGGGCGGCTTATTTGCCTGCCCTTGTGCTTTCCGTGCTGTTCAATTTCACGGTCAACCGCAAGTTTACTTTTAAATCGGCGGCCAATATTCCCATTGCCATGCTCAAGGTTGCAGGCTATTACTGTTTGTTTACTCCCCTTTCAACATGGGGAGGGAACGCCCTTAAGGCTTGGCTTGATTTGACTGTTCCCGCTATAACCTCATGGAGCGAATACATAGTTTTAGCGCTGACTATGCTGCTCAACCTTTCAACAGAGTTCCTTTTCTGCCGCTTTTTTGTTTACCGCAACAGCATTAACACAAACGATTTAGGCAAAAAAGAGCAGGAAAAGATGAATAAGGATAAATAAATTTATGAAAACAAAACGCTTACTTTTAATTATGATGTGCTTAGGGCTTGTGCTGTCGGCTTTCAGCGGCTGTGCAGGCCGTAAGACAACTGTGCTCACCGTCGGCGAAGCTGAGGTGAACAGCGAAATTTTTGCCTATTTTTTCAATAAGGCGTATTCCGCTGTTGAAGCCGAGGGCGGTAACCTGCTCGACCGAGGGGCTATTATAGACGACGCTGTTGAGCACTGCGGAGAATATGTCAGCTCCATAACTCTGTTTGAGCAGATGAATTTGAGCCTTAACGCTGACGAAAAGCTTGAAATTTCTCAGAATGTTGAGGAGGAGTGGCACCTTTACGGCGGCTATTACGAGAGCGCAGGCATTTCAAAGCAGACCGTTGCCAAAATTGAAAGAGCAAACGCAATGCGTACGGCGCTGCTGCTCTATTATTTCGGCGAGGGCAGCGAATATGAAGTAGGCGAAGATGAAATCGAATACTACTTTGACCAAACCTATGTTCAGTTTCAGGCGATAAACGGCTACCTCACAACAACAAATGAGCAGGGCGAAACAGTCCGCCTCAGCGAGGAAGAAGCCGCCGCTTTGCGAGCCGATTTTGAGAGCAAAAAGAAAAGGCTTGAATCGGGCGTGACCCTCCGGGAGCTTAACGACGGCGTAGAGGTTGACCCCACATTTGCTGCGGTTTCCAACCAGGCCTATCCCGACGGATTTTTGGAGCAGGTTGCAAAGTTAGAAGAAAATAAGCCGGCTATAATAGAGGTCGAGGATTATATATTCCTTGTAATCCGTCAGGACGCAAAAGAAGGCGAAGAAAATTATTATAACAGTTACCGCACCGATTATATTGAGGCTCTCAGAGGCGAAATGCTCACGGATATGCTCGTTGCCACAATGGAGGATTATGAAATAATTCGCAATGAACGGCAGCTTGAAAAAGCCGCCGATGGGCTAATAGATGCAAGAAATGAGAGGAAAAAGGCAAGCTATTAGCGGTTAAACCGTACTGTAAAACAGAAAATAAAAGCATAATTTTTTGTTGACAGCAAGGTTCTCTTGTGATATAATCGGTCTTGTAGTATAGGCGAGATATTCTCATTCGCCAAAAATGAAAACAAAGAACGAAAGGTTCGGTGTATAACCATGAAAAAGTTTTATGCAGTAATTCTTGCTATTGTAGTTCTGCTTGCAACAACAACTGTTGCTATGGCAGCTTCTAGCCCCGTCGCTCCTACCATGGAACCCTTTGACCCTGATAAAACTACTACTGCCGTAACAACAACAGCAGTAGACCCCGACTCCGGAACAACAAAGCCCGTTACTCCTCCCACAGCAGCTACAACAGCTCCCAATGTTGATGATGAGGACAAAACAACAGCTGATGTTGCTCCCGACAACAAAACAACTGCTACAGCAAAGCCCGATAAGAATCCCTCTTCTCCCGACACAGGCTCTGTTGCTCAGTCAGCAGGTAAGTTTGCAGCCGCAGCAGGCACCGTTCTTGTTCTCGCAGCAGCAGGCGTTTACACAAGCAAGAAAAAGGTAACAGAATAATATATTCAAATTTATCTATAAGCTGAAAGCCCGTTGTTCTGAGGAGCAAGGGGCTTTATGTATAGCAGTATTTTTAGTCTTGGAGGGAAAGTGAATGGCGGAAGACCGCAACAGGGGCTATGAAGTAATAGACGAAAAAACAAGCTCCGAAAGCAAAAAGAAGAATAAAAGAGCATCTGTTGTTGCGCTGCTGCTTTTGGTTGCGGCAATTCTTTGTTGCCTCGGCTACATCGGAGTTATTCTTTTCCAGCATTACACGGCCGAACAAAGCTACGGCGAAATTGACGAGATAGCTATGGTGGACGGCGAGGGAAAAGACGAAAATATAGGCGGCGATAAGGTGGAAAACATTTCACCGGAGGCGGCAGGCCAAAGCCCCGTAGATTTGTCCAAGCTTCAGGAAATCAACAGCGATGTTTATGCCTGGCTGAGAATCCCCGGAACTTATGTGGATTATCCCGTTGCTCAAAGCTCGGTTGACGATAATTATTATCTTCACCGATCTATCTATAAAAAATATCTTTTTGCGGGCATGATTTACACCCAGTCCTGCAACAAAAAAGATTTCAGCGACCCCGTAACCGTTATCTACGGCCACAATATGAGAAGCACCACTATGTTCACCTCTCTGCATTATTTTGAAGATGCGGATTTCTTCAAAAACCACGATGTTTTTTATATCTATACGGCGGACAGGGTTTTGACTTATCATATCGTTTCGGCTTATAAGTATGATAACCGACATATTATGAACGCTTTTAATTTCTCAGATCCCGAAGTGCTTGAAGAGTATCAGAGCTATGTTCTCAACCCTGTTTCAACTCTTCGCAATGTGCGTGAAGGGGTTGCTCTCAACAGCGGCAGTAAGCTTGTTGTTTTGAGTACCTGTATGTCAAACGATAAAAGCTCAAGATTTTTAGTAAACGGAGTGTTGGTAAACGATGTCCCACTCAAGCAAGAAGCCGAATAAATATGATTCGGATAAGGAAGTAACTCTCAATGTAAATAATATATCGGAATACGACGAGGCAGAGAGCTATAAGCCCTATGTTCCCGGCGAAAGCAAGAAAAGCAAGAAAAAGAAAGCCAAAAAGGTTATTCTCATTATTTTGCTTGTGCTGTTTTTGCTTGTTGCAATAACCGTCAGTGCATTTTTTGTTTTGCAGTATAAGGGAAAAGATATGACCTCTTTTGAGGATGCGAATATTGAAAGCATTGACGAAGCTGTTGCAGAAAACGACGGCAAAACAATAACCTATAACGGCAAAAAATACCGTTTGAACGAAAATATTACTTCAATCGCCTGCCTTGGCATTGATAAGGAAAATTTAGGCACCTACGGCAATGTTGTGGGCACAGGCGGACAGGCTGATACAAATATGGTTCTTGCCATTGATACGGCAAGGGGTGATGTTACGGTTATTGCCATACCCCGTGATATTATGGTAGATATTGACCTCTATGATGTCAAGGGCGGCTATCTGGGTAGCGGCCACGAACAGCTTTGCCTTGCCTATGCTTACGGCGACGGCAAGCACACCAGCTGCAAAAATTCCGTTGCTTCAATCCAGCGTGTCCTTTTCGGCATGCCCGTCAATTCCTATATTTCTCTGGATATGTCGGGTATAGGTCCGCTTAATGACGCCATAGGCGGCGTAACGGTAGTCTCTCCCGAAACGATAAACGGCTTTGTTGCAGGCAAAAGCGTAACGCTTTACGGCGAAAACGCAGTCAATTTTGTTCATGCCCGCGGCGACGATATCAACGCAAGCTCACGCAGATTGGAGCGTCAGGTTGCCTATATCAAAGCTTTTGCTTCTTCTGCGGCAAAGGCGGCAGTCAAGGATTTCGGAGTTATCACAAGGCTTTATAACCGTGCTCAGCAGTATTGCTGCACAAATGTGGGTCTTGATAATGTGACCTATCTTGCATCAACCCTCATGTCAAAGGGCATCAACAGCATTAAAACTGTTTCTGTGCCCGGTGAAATGAAAATGGGCGATAAATATGCAGAGTTTTATATGGATACAAAAGCCGCATATGAAATGATTTTGGATGTCTATTACGACGAAGTTGCCTAAACCAAAAATAATATAGAAGCAAAAAACAGATGTCTTTACTGCAATTAATAAGGCATCTGTTTTTCTTGTTTCGCAAAGGCTATTGCGGCAGCAAAATTTCGTTTGGGTTTGCCCTGCCTGCAAGGAAATCGCTGATGTTTTGCAAAGTTGTCTGAGCGATTGCGTTGAGGGCGTCGTGAGTCAAAAATGCCTGGTGCGAGGTTACCAAAACATTTGGCAGAGAAATCAGCCGAGCGAGAATATCGTCGCGCACAATGTGCTCCGAAAAATCCTCGTAAAAAAGCCTTGTTTCTTCCTCGTAAACATCTAAGCATGCGCCGCCGATTTTTTCGGAAATGAGGGCTTCCAGCAGCGCTTCGCTGTCGATGAGCGCACCTCGTGAAGTGTTGATTATTATTGAACTCGGCTTCATAAGGGCGAGAGTTTCGTGGTTTATCATGTGGCGGCTCTCACGGGTCAGGGGGCAGTTGAGAGATACAATATCGCTTCTGCTCAAAAGGGTTCTCAGGTCTACATATTCAACCTTTGCATGGGGATTGCGTATGGGGTCGCAGGCTATTACATCCATGCCGAAGCCCTTGCAGATATTTGCCAAGGTCAAGCCGATTTTGCCCGTGCCGATAATGCCCATGGTTCTGCCACGCAAATCAAAGCCTACAAAGCCGTTGAGGGAAAAATTGAAATCCCTTGTTCTGAGATATGCCTTGTGAGTTTTTCTGTTGAGAGTGAGGAGCATGGCGATTGTGTGCTCGGCAATGGAATAAGGGGAGTAGTCGGGCACACGGTAGAGGCGGATTTTCCCTGCCGCCGCCTCTAAATCAACATTGTTGAAGCCTGAACAGCGCAGGGCAACACAGCGGATATTCACCTTTTGCAGTGCGGATATTGTTTTTGCGCTCAAATCATCGTTTACGAAAGCGATTGCGGCGCTTCTGCCTCTGGCGAGAACTGCGGTTTTCGGGTTGAGCTTTGTTTCAAAATAGTCGATTTCAAAGCCGTATGCGGATTTGAAACGGTCAAAATACTGCCTGTCGTAGGTTTTTGCATCGTATAAACAAAGGCTTTGCATAAGTGCATTTCCTCTCAAAGTTTTTATCAGCCTTATGTTTTGCAGAGAGCCTTAAAAATATTCATTCAAAAAATTTTTAATACAAACTATCTTGATTTATGACGAAATATGTCTTATAATTCTTTTATTATTCATATGGGCTTTTTTCTGTTATTTTTTAAGAATTGGCGGTGCGTTCCCATGAAGCTTTTGGAACAGCGTATTCTTGCACAGGGCAAGGGTCTTGACGGCGGCTGTCTCAAGGTTGATATGTTTTTAAACCATCAGATTGATGTTGATTTGCTGGGTGAAATCGGCAAGGAATTTAAAAGGATTTTTGCAGATTGCGATATAACGAAAATCCTGACTATTGAGGCTTCGGGCATCGGAATTGCCTGTATAACGGCGCAGTATTTCGGCGTTCCCGTTGTTTTTGCAAAAAAAGGCACAAATAAAAATATCGGCAACAATCTCTATACAGCGGATGTATATTCTTTCACAAAGGGCATAACCACCACCATTGCTGTTTCAAAGGACTATCTCAGCGAAAACGACAAGGTCTTGATTATTGACGATTTTATGGCGAACGGCAAAGCGGCTCACGGCCTTATTAACATTATCAATCAGTCCGGCGCATCAATAGAGGGTATCGGAATCGTTATTGAAAAAGGCTTCCAGCCGGGGGGAGATTCTTTGAGAGCTCTCGGCTACAGAGTAGAATCCCTGGCAAAAATCAAATCAATTTCAGACGGCCAAATCGAGTTTATGTAATTTTGAGCGAAAAAACGCTCTGAATAAAAAGTTTTTTGGAGGTAAATCAAACATGAAAAAGTTCACCAAAATCTTAGCGCTTCTCATAGCTGCAGCTATGGTATTTTGCTTTGCTGCTTGCGGCGGCAAGGAAACACCTGATGCAGGCGATGAAAACTCCACAGCTTCCGCTGTTAAAGTAGGCTTCATCTATCTTCACGATGAAAACTCTACTTACGACCTTAACTTCATCAAGGCCGCAAAAGAAGCTTGCGAAAAGCTCGGCGTTGAGTATGTTGAGAAATCAAACATCCCTGAAAGCAACGAGTGTTACGAAGCAGCAGTTGACCTTGCAGACCGCGGCTGCAATATCATTTTTGCAGACAGCTTCGGTCATGAGCCCTTTATGGTTCAGGCTGCACAGGAATATCCCGAGGTTCAGTTCTGCCATGCAACAGGCACAACAGCTCATACTCAGGGTCTTGACAACTTCCACAACGCTTTCGCTTCTATCTACGAGGGCAGATACCTTGCAGGTATTGCCGCAGGCATGAAGCTCAACGAAATGATTGAAGCAGGCAAGTTCACCGCTGAAGAAGCTAAGATGGGCTATGTCGGCGCATTTACATATGCAGAAGTTATTTCCGGCTATACTTCTTTCTACCTTGGCGCAAAGTCAGTTTGCCCCACAGTTACAATGGAAGTTCAGTTCACCGGCTCATGGTATGACGAAACAGCAGAAAAAGAGGCTGCTACAAAGCTCATCAGCAACGGCTGTAAGCTTATCAGCCAGCATGCTGACTCAATGGGCGCTCCCACAGCCTGCGAAACAGCAGGTATCCCCAATGTTTCTTACAACGGCAGCACTATTTCCGCTTGCCCCAACACCTTCATCGTTTCTTCAAGAATCAACTGGGCTCCCTACTTCGAGTACATCATCGGCTGCGTTGAAAAGGGCGAAAAGATTGATGTTGACTGGTGCAAGGGCATAGCAGAAGGCTCTGTTGAGCTCACAGAGGTTAACGAAGCTGTTGCCGCTAAGGGCACAGTAGAGGCAATCGAAGAAGCTAAGGCTGCTTTTGCCGCAGGCACTCTCCATGTATTTGATACAAGCACATTCACATATAAGGGCGAAACTCTCACAAGCTACATGGCTGATGTTGATACTGATGCTAAGTACACACCTGATACAGAAGTAATTTCAGACGGTTACTTCCACGAATCAGAATACCGTTCCGCACCTTATTTCGATTTGAGAATTGACGGCATTACTCTTCTCAACGAAAAATTCTAAGCATAGGCAAGATCAGGCGGGGGTCTTAAGGTCTCCGCCTGAATGTTTTTATTCTGAAAAATCAATTAACCTCTCTTTGTTATTTGATTTTTGAAAATAAAAAGCAGGAGGAAATCAAGTGGGTAAGCAAGCTGCTATAGAGCTTAAAAACATTACAAAAACCTTTGGCAGTATTATTGCCAACAAGGATGTCAGCCTTACGGTTAACCGCGGCGAGATTCTTTCCATTCTCGGCGAAAACGGAAGCGGCAAGACAACTCTTATGAACATGATTTCGGGAATATACTTCCCCGACCACGGCCAGATATTTATAAACGGTCAGGAAGTCGTCATCCGTTCTCCGAGAGATGCCTTTGATTATAAAATCGGCATGATTCATCAGCATTTCAAGCTTGTTGATGTTTTTTCCGCCGCTGAAAATATTATCCTCGGCCTTGAAAATGAGGGAAAATTTAATATCAAACAGTCCACAAGCAAAATCAAAGCCATCAGCGAGCAATACGGTTTTGAGATTGACCCTGACAAAAAGGTCTACGAAATGTCTGTTTCAGAAAAGCAGACGGTTGAAATTATAAAAGTGCTTTACAGAGGCGCAGATATTCTGATTCTGGACGAGCCCACGGCAGTTTTGACCCCTCAGGAAGCGCAAAAGCTCTTTGCTGTTCTGCGCAGAATGCGTGACGACGGCAAATCTATTATCATCATCACCCATAAGCTTCACGAGGTTCTCTCCCTTTCGGACAGAGTTGTAGTTTTGCGCAAGGGCGAATATATCGGAACGGTTGAGACAAAGGAAACCAACGAAACCGAGCTCACGGAGATGATGGTCGGCAAAAAAATCAGCCTCAATATTGACAGAAGCGAGCCTAAAAACTGTGAAACCCGTTTAGAGGTCAAGAATGTCAGCTGCGTCAACCGAGAGGGCGTCAAAATGCTTGACAGCGTGAATTTTGAGGCTAAATCAGGCGAAATTCTCGGCATTGCAGGCATCGCAGGCAGCGGACAGAGAGAGCTGCTTGAATCAATCGCAGGCTTGCAGAAGCTCACCGAGGGTCAGATTCTCTATCACAACCCCAAAACAGGCAAAACCGACAATTTGGGAGATAAAACTCCCCTTCAGATACGAGATTTAGGCGTTAGGCTTTCCTTTGTTCCCGAAGACAGACTGGGCATGGGTCTTGTGGGCAACATGGATATAGTTGATAACATGATGCTCAGAAGCTATCGCAAGGGCAAAACAATGTTCCTTGAGCGCAAAAAGCCAAAGAACCTTGCAAATAAAATCATAGAGGGATTAGAGGTTGTAACCCCTAACGCAAATACTCCCGTTCGCCGTCTTTCCGGCGGCAATGTTCAAAAGGTTTTGGTCGGCCGTGAAATTGCGGCGTCACCAACCGTGCTCATGGCGGCTTACCCCGTTAGAGGTCTTGATATCAATTCGTCCTACCTTATCTATAACCTGCTCAACAGCCAGAAAGAAGAGGGAGTTGCGGTTATTTTCGTAGGCGAGGATTTGGATGTTTTGCTTGAGCTGTGCGACAGAATTATGGTTATAAGCTCCGGCAAAATATCCGGCATAGTAGACGCAAGAACAGCTACAAAAGAAGAGCTCGGCTTGCTGATGACAAAAAACAACGGAGGTACCACAGATGAGCAGTAAAGTAAATAAAGTTCATGAGCCTCTGTTTCATATCGCCAAACGCACGGGTATTCCCACATGGCTTTCATGGCTCATAAGAATTTTGTCGGTTGCGGCGGCTCTTGTAGCCTGTGCAGTGGTTACGGTTATTTTAACAGGGGAAAACCCCATCAGCGTTTATGCAACAATGATTGACGGCGCAATCGGAACAAAGCGCAGAGTTTGGTCCCTTTTGCAGAATACCGCAATTCTCCTTTGTATTTCTCTTGCCGTTACTCCTGCGTTTAAAATGAAATTCTGGAATATAGGCGCCGAGGGTCAGGTGCTCATGGGCGGCCTTGCAACAACTGCCTGCATGATTCTTTTCGGTGAGAGCATGCCCTCGCTGCTGCTCTATGTTCTGATTATTGTCACCAGCATTGCCGCAGGCGCAATATGGGCATTTATTCCCGCTTTCTTCAAGGCGAAATGGAACACCAACGAAACTCTTTTCACCCTGATGATGAATTATATTGCAATGCAGATAGTTTCTTATTTCACCTATATTTGGTCTGTTCCAAAGGGTTCGGGTCAAATCGGTGTTATCAACGCCGCAACAAGGGCAGGCTGGCTGCCCTCAATCGGCGGCAATGCCTATCTTATCAATATTATCATTGTTGCCGTGCTGACCGTTGGAATGTATGTTTACCTCAAATATAATAAGCACGGTTATGAGCTTTCCGTTGTAGGCGAAAGCGAAAACACAGCAAAATATATCGGCATCAATGTAAAAAAGGTAATTATGCGGACAATGCTTCTTTCGGGCGCAATCTGCGGCATCGCAGGCTTGCTCTTGGTAAGCGGCACTGACCACACAATTACGAGAAACACGGTTGAGGGCAGAGGCTTCACCGCAATTATGGTTTCGTGGCTGGCTAAGTTCAACCCGGTTTATATGATTTTGACATCGCTTCTCCTGGTCTTCTTGCAGAAAGGCGCAATCGAAATTTCAACAATTTTCGGTCTCAACGATTCTTTCTCGGAGATTATAACGGGAATTATCATCTTCTTTATTATAGGAAGCGAATTTTTCGTCAATTATCAGATAAAATTCCGTGAATCCCAAAAAGGAGGCAACAAATAATGATTGTAGCATTTATTCAGCGTGCAGTTGTTCAGGGAATACCTCTTTTATTTGGCTCAACGGGCGAAATTATTACGGAAAAAACAGGCAACCTCAATCTTGGTACTGCCGGCGTCATGTATGTGGGCGGTATGACAGGCGTTATAGGCGCTTTCCTCTATGAGCAGTCGGCGGAAACTATCAACCCTGTTTTAGCTGTTCTCATTCCCATGCTTTCCTGTGTTTTAGGCTCCCTTTTCATGGGTCTGCTCTATTCTTTCCTGACAGTTACTTTGAGGGCAAATCAGAATGTTACCGGTCTTGCGCTGACAACCTTCGGCGTTGGCTTCGGCAATTTCTTCGGCGGCTCCCTTATTAAGCTCACAGGCAGCGATACACCCTCTATCACACTTACTCAGACAAGCAACTGCTTCAAGCAAGCCTTGCCCTTTGCCGATAAATTAGGCTGGTTCGGAGATGTCTTTTTATCCTATAGCTTCTTGGCTTATATGGCGGTTGCTATTGCCCTGATTGCTTCTTTCTTCTTTAACCGCACCCGTGCAGGTCTGCATCTGCGTGCGGTAGGCGAAAACCCCGCAACAGCGGATGCGGCAGGTATAAGCGTATCAAAATATAAGTATCTTGCAACCTGCGTCGGCAGTATTATTGCAGGCTTCGGCGGACTTTATTATGTTATGGATTACGCCTGCGGCGTTTGGTCAAACGACGGCTTCGGCGACAGAGGCTGGCTTGCAATCGCTCTCGTTATCTTTGCTATTTGGAAGCCGAGCTTAAGTATTTTAGGCTCAATGATATTCGGCGGACTCTTTATTGTCCATAACTATATCCCGAATTTGAGCATGAGCATGCAGGAAATTTTCAAAATGACTCCCTATGTTGTAACCATTGTTGTTCTTATATTCATCAGCATGAGAAGAAAGCGTGAAAATCAGCCCCCTGCAAGCCTTGGTCTCTCTTATTTCCGAGAGGAAAGATAAGGCGAAAACTGACAAATTTTATAAGAAAAAGCTTGGTACGGAAAACTCTCTGAACCAAGCTTTTTTAATGAAAACAGCCGTCCGAACAACTTTGTTCAGGCGGCTGTTTTGGTCATATTGTTTTGTTGTTAGTCTTCTTCCATGCGAGCCTTAGCGTCTTCAATAACCTTTTGCTGTACATTCATGGGAGCGTCCTCGTAGCGTACAAACTCAAAGCTGAAGTAGCCTCTGCCCTGTGTTACGGAGCGAAGAACTGTAGCGAAATCGCCCATTTCTGCCATGGGAACTTCTGCAACAAATTCTTGCAGAGTGGGTTCATCGCTGGGACCCATGCCGATTACTCGGCCGCGGCGCTTGGTGATATCGCCCATGATATCGCCGAACTTGGATTCGGGCATATAAACCTTGAGCAAACCGATAGGCTCAAGGATTGTGGGCTGAGCTTCAGGGATAGCCGCCTTGAAAGCAAGGGTTGCAGCCATTTTGAATGCCATTTCGGAGGAGTCAACAGGGTGGTAGGAGCCATCGTGAAGGGCTGCCTTGATGCCGACCATGGGATAGCCTGCGATAAGACCCTTTGCAACGCAATCTCTCAAGCCCTTTTCAACTGCGGGGAAGAAGTTTTTGGGAACTGCACCGCCGACAACTTCGTCGGAGGTGAATACAAAATCTTCTTCGCCCATGTAGGGTTCAAAGCGAATCCAAACATCACCGAACTGACCGTGACCGCCGGACTGCTTCTTATGGCGGCCCTGTTTATCAACAACCTTGCGGATTGTTTCTCTGTAAGCAACGCGGGGAACTGTCAGGTCAACCTCAACGCCGAATTTGGCCTTGAGCTTGGATTTTATAACATCAAGGTGCTGGTCGCCAAGACCGCTTACAATCTGCTCTCTTGTTTCTTTGTTGATGAAGAATTTGATTGTGGGGTCTTCTTCCGCAAGGCGGCCGAGACCGGCGGCAACCTTTTCTTCCTCGCCCTTTTTGCGGACATTAACTGCCATCGACATACAGGGTGCAGGGAAAGAAACGGCATCGAGGATAACCTCGCTCTTGGGAGCATAGAGAGTATCGCCTGTAACGGTGTTTGCAAGCTTTGTAACTGCGCCTATATCGCCGGCAGGGATAACGGAAGCGTCTTCCTGCTTGCCGCCGCGAACGGTGACGAGCTTGCCCATGCGCTCAATTTCGCCTGTGCGTGAGTTAACGGCAGCTGCATCGGAGGTGAGCTTGCCGCTGATAACCTTGAAGAAGCTCATCTTGCCGACGAAGGGGTCGGCAACGGTCTTGAAGCAGATAGCTGCAAGAGAGCCGTTTTCATCGCATTTGAGGTCTGCTTCGCCTGCATAATCTGCGGCGTTGGGAGCGAAATTAACGATACCGTCGAGGAGCATATCAACAGCGTCCATTGTGTAGCCTGCGCAAGCGAAAACGGGAGTAACTGCGCCGGAGCCGATGCCCTCTTTGAGGCCGGCAACGATTTCTTCCTGAGTGAAAGGCTCGCCCTCGAAGAATTTTTCCATGAGCTCATCGTTTGCGGAAGCAACAGCTTCGTTGAATATATCTCTCATGGCGTTAACTCTTGCATCATCGGGCATGGGGATTTCGTTTGCGTTGCCGTAAGTATAGGAATAAGCCTTGTTTGTTACAAGGTTTACATAGCTGATTACCTTGCCGTCCTCAATCTGCGGAACTACCATGGGGCAGGCAGATGCGCCGATTTGAGCAACGATTGTGTTGAATGTGCGGTAGAAGTCGTTTTGCTCGGTGTCCAGCCTTGTGACTGCGAACATCTTTGCAATGCCTCTCTTGTTAGCGGCTTTGAGAGCCTTTTCTGCGCCAACATCGAATTTTTCCATTCCGCCGCCGACAACAACGAGAGCGCACTCTGCCGCACGGATACCTTCGGCTACGCCGCCGGCAAAGTCAAACATACCGGGAGTGTCGAGAAGGTTGATTTTGCAGTCTTTCCATTCGAGAGGGGCAACTGCGGTTGAAACGGAGGCAGTGCGGCGCTTTTCTTCGGGGTCAAAGTCAAGCACTGTGTTTCCGTCTGCAACTCGGCCGAGGCGGTCGGTAGCCTTGGCAATATAAAGCATGGCTTCGGCGAGGGTGGTTTTGCCTCGGTCGCCGTGGCCGGCAATAGCGATATTACGGATGTCCTTTGCGTTGTAGGATTTCAAAGCGGTTTCCTCCTTAGCGGCTTAGCTGAAAGCCGTTTAATATGTTAAAAAATTGCTTGCAAAGTAAGAATGGAAATTACTTTACGAGCGTTATCAAAGCCAATTATAACATACCTTTTTTCCCTTTTCAATATATTTTTTTAGATTTTGCACAAAAAAATCCTGAAATTGGAAAAATTTTTGTGTATATGGAGTTGATTTTGCACAAATTGTGTTCGTATAAAATTTTAAGGGTACAAAACAATTGCCATATTTAATCCGATGATATATAATGATAGCTATGAAAGTATATTCTCTGATTTCTATATAAATGAGTGATTAAGTTGATGAAAAGGAACTTTTTAAGAATAATGAGCGCTGTTACGGCGGCGATTATATGCCTGATTTCCTTTGGCGGCTGCTCAAAAACCGTCAAGGACGCCGAGCTGCGTGTGCCTTTGGCGGCAGAGCCCAAAGCGCTGGACCCGCAGGTGGCTAAGGGGAGCGAGAGCAAAACAATAGTCACAAACTGCTACGAGGGCCTTACAAAGCTGGATTCAAGCGGCAAAACAGTTCTTGCCGCCGCAAGAGATATGGCTGTTTCGCCTGACGGCTTAACCTACGCCTTTGCTTTGCATACTGATAAAAAATGGCATATAAATTCCAACCACGAGGAGATTTTCGGAGAGAATTGGGAAACGGCAATAGATTTGCGAGTTACTGCGGCGGATTTTGTTTTCGGCCTGCAAAGAGCCCTTTCTCCCGAATCGGGAGCGGCTGACGCACCCCTGCTCTATATGATAAAAAATGCGGAAAAGGTGCATAAGGGTGAGCTGCCCGTTTCCGCCTTAGGCGTAACGGCTGTTGATGAATTTACGGTGCAGATTTCTCTTGAATATGCAAGCGGCAGTTTTTTGTCTGCTCTTGCCGAGCCTGTTGCAATGCCCTGCAAGCAGGTGTTCTTTGAGGCCACAAAGGGCAAATACGGCCTGTCTGCGCCCTATATTCTTTGCAACGGACCTTTCTATCTTTCCCGTTGGTATGAGGGCACGAGCATAATCCTGCGCCGCAATACCGATAATAAGCAGGCGCAGGCTTCGGTATATTCCGTGACCTATGTTTTCACACAGGATGAAGAGGTAATTCTCGAAAACCTTATTGATAAAAAATACCCTGCTGCGCCTTTGAGCGCTTCGGCTGCAAAAACCGCAGAGGCTAACGGCTTGAACATTCAGGAAATTCAAAACAAAGTCTGGGGTTTAGCTTTTAACTGTGCAGACGAAAACACAAAATCGGTTAAGCTTCGCTTGGCGCTTATTAAGACAATTAATTTTAATGAAATTCTAAGCGCCGCAGATTCGGATATGTCAGCTCAGGCAACCGGCATTGTGCCGCCCTCCTGCATGATAGAGGGTCAGTCCTATACCTCTCTCGTAAGTCCACTCGGCAGATTAGGCTATGATGAGGCGGCGGCGAAGAAATATTACGAGGAAGCTACAGGGGGAGAACCCTGCGGAATCACCGTGCTTTGCACAGCTCAGTACGAAATGGCTGTTCGCCGCATAATTCAGAATTGGCAGCAGCTTTTCGGTATCAAGCTTTTCGCCAAGGTGGAAGTGCTTGAAGAAGATGAGCTGAATTTGAGAGTGGAAAACGGCGATTATCAATGCGCCCTTGCCCAAATCAGCACTCAGGCGCACAGCCCCGTGGAGTTTTTAAAAAGCTTTGGCAACGGCGGCGGAATTTTTCGATATAATTCAAAAGGCTTTAACGATTTGCTCAGCAAACTCACCATGGCTTCAGGAACGGAAAGCATGGTGCAGGGCTGCGGCAAGGTTCAGGAATATCTGATACAAAACGGCGTTTTTTGTCCCCTGTTTTATCGCAGCAGCTATATAGCAACAAGCAAAAAAGCTGTAAATGTTGCAGTTTCCCATTCGGGAAGCATAATTAATTTCAGCGAAACGGAGCTGTTGAAAAATTGAAAAATTACAGCACGAAAAGAAAAATTTTAATATCAATCAGCTGGCTTTTGGTTGCCGCCTGCATGGGTGTGATTTTCTATCTTTCCCATCAGCCCTCCGAGAAATCGGCACAGCAGAGCCTGGCGGTTATCGGCTTCTTGGGCAAGCTTGTAGAGGGCTTAGTCAATGTAATCGGTCACGAGGGCTTCCGCTCTGTTGCTCACGGCCTTGAATTTTGCGGTTTGGCTGTGCTTCTCTATAATGCCTTGCTCCAAGCAACGGGCAAACAAAAACCGATTTTAAGTTGGGCTTTAGCCGCCGTATATGCAGTGAGCGATGAAATACATCAGATTTTTATTCCCGGAAGAGCTTTTCAGCTGCAAGATATTGCCGTTGATGCCTCAGGCGCCGCAGTAGGTGTTGCCGCTTGTGTGGCGCTCTATGTAACCATAAGAAAACTGCGAGGAAAATCCATTGAAAAAGAACGATGAATTTGAGCTTGAAATAAGGGGCATGACCGCCGAGGGAAGCGGAGTAGGCCATGTTGACGGCATGGCTGTTTTTGCCGCCAACACCGCCGTCGGCGATAAAATTCTTGCCCATGCAATAAAAGTGAAGAAAAATTATGCCGTTGCAAAGGCAATGAAAATCATATCCCCCTCGGCAGATAGGGTTGAAGCGGATTGCCCTGTTTTCAATCGCTGCGGCGGCTGCGTCTACCGCCATATTAGCTATGAAGCAGAGCTGAAAATCAAACAGCAGCGTGTGCAGGATGCCTTTGAGAGAATAGGCGGTATAAGGGTCAAGCTCAACCCGATTATTGGCAGCGAAAATACGAGTTTTTACCGCAATAAGGCTCAGCTTCCCGTGGGCAAGGACAGAAACGGAAAAACCCAAATAGGTTTTTTCTCAAGCCGCACCCACAATATAATTGATTGCGATTGCTGTCTCTTGCAACCCAAGGAATTTTCAGAAATTGCATCGGCAGTCAGAGCTTGGGTGGACGAAAACGGCGTTTCCGTCTACGATGAAATAAGCCACAAGGGTCTGCTTCGTCATATCTATATCAGAGCCTCGAAAAACTGCGAAAATATGTCCGTTTGCCTTGTTATAAACGGCAATAAGCTGCCGAAAGCCGACGCCCTTTGGCAGGAGCTTGAAAAAATAGGTGTAACGGGACTGAGCATCAATATAAACAAAGAAAAAACAAATGTTGTTCTCGGCAAGGAGATAAAAACTCTCTGCGGCAGTGAAAAAATAACCGATACTCTGTGCGATACGGAGTTTGAAATTTCGCCTCACGCTTTTTATCAGGTCAATCGTGACCAGGCTGAGAAGCTCTATAAAATTGCGGCAGACTATGCCGAGCTGAACGAAGATACAACCCTGCTGGATATGTACTGCGGAGTCGGCACTATAGGTTTGAGCATGGCGAAAAATATAAAACAGCTTATCGGCGTTGAAATCGTGCCCGATGCGGTGAAAAACGCAGAAAAAAACGCCGCAAGAAACGGCGTGAAAAATGCGAGATTTATTTGCGCCGATGCGGCAAAAGCGGCAGAAGAATTGAAAAAAGAGGGCATTAAGCCCGATGTGATTATCCTCGACCCGCCGAGAAAGGGCTGCGACGGGGAGCTGATAAAAACGGTCGCAAAAATGAGCCCCGAAAGAGTGGTCTATGTCTCCTGCGACCCCGCAACTCTGGCAAGAGATTGCGCCCTTTTCGCAAACCTCGGCTATACAGTTCCCATCAAAAACGGCAGCCATATGATTACCCCCGTAGATATGTTCCCAAAAACCGCTCATGTTGAGACTGTTGTTTCTTTAGTCAAACTTCCGCCGGATGATGTTATCAACATTGAACTTGACCTCACAAAGCTTGATATATCAATAAATGACGGTAAGCCGACCTATGACCAGATTAAGGCATATGTGCTTAAAAAGTACGGCTTGAAGGTTTCAACACTCTATATTTCGCAGATAAAACGCAAATATGGCATTGAGGTCGGCGAGGCATATAACAAACCTAAAAGCCCTGATTCAAGAGTTCCTAATTGCCCCAAAGAAAAAGAAGATGCCATCACCGATGCCCTTAAATATTTCAAAATGATATGATTACAGCCCGCAGGTTATGATGCCTGCGGGCTGTTGCTGCTTTATTCAGTTATCTGCGCAAAACGCATCCAAAGCAAATTTCGCTCCATGTTTGAAACCTGTTTTGTAGTTGTCGAAATCAATGGCTCCTACTATGATTCCCCACAGATCAGCATACTCTAAAAGCAGCATTTTCTCGCCGCCTGTGAGCTTCGTTCTGAGTTCGGTCTCTCTATCTAACAGGAGGTTTTGACAATCTAATACAGGTTGATAAACCGAAATTTCTTAATTAATAAAGGTTTTTATTTTTAAGGCATTTAAAATAAAATGGAGGTAAAAAATAATGAAAACATTTAAGAAATCATTGGCTGTGGTTATGTGCGTTGTAATGACGCTGACTGCAGCGCCGCTTGGCGGACTTGTTGGTCTGGAGCTACCGAGCCTGTTTGATTTTAAAGCAGAGGCGGCTACAATATCGTCATATTCTCAGGGCGATATTATTGAATTCGGTTGGTATCCGCAGAGTGAGGTTACGGATGAGAACCTTATTTCTGCCCTAAATTCTATCGGCGGTGAGTGGGTTTCATATAATTACTATAGTGGTAATGGACAATATAAGGATGTTGTCTACGAAGCTAATAAATATAGAGCTATAAAATTTAGTAGCTACAGAATGTTTGCCGGACATGTTAATAATACTACTGATGAATCCTATCAGGACGCTAACGGTTACAAAACAGGAACCATATATTGGTTTAAGTTTGAACCTATAGAATGGAGAGTACTCAATCCTGTAACTGGCTTTATTATGTCGGAAACCCTTATTGATGCTCAGCCATATAATGAATATGTTTATAAAAGCGGCACGGATAAATACGGAAAAAACGCATACTGGAGCGATTCTTCCAAAAGATACTATGCTAATAATTATGCCCATAGCAGTATCAGGGAATGGCTGAATGATGATTTTTATAGTACTGCTTTTTCAACTGCCCAACAGAATATTATTGAATATACAGAGCTTGATAATTCTGCATACAGTTCATCATATTCTGCTTTTAATTCAGCCACAACAACGGATAAGATCTTTCTTCTATCATATAACGCTTCAAAAGTATCAAGCTACGGATTTAGTTATTCAGAGGAAACTGCTGATACTGCCCGCCAAGCAAAAGGCAGCGATTACGCAAAGAGTCAGGGGTTGATGTTTAATAGTTGGTGGCTTCGTACTCCGGGCGGTCATTCTCGTCAGGTGATGTATGTTACAGTTGATGGTAAAGTTGTGTGTTATAACTATGGTGTCAGAAATGGTTTTGGCATTCGACCAGCTTTGAATCTTAATCTGAATTCAGAAATTGTTCAATCCAAGGTAGAAGATACTTGTGAACATATACTTGGAGAATGGGAAATCAAAACTGAACCTACTTGTGATTATGGCATCAATGTTAGAAAATGTAATATATGCCAGGCAGAACTTGAAACACAGATTATTGAACCGGTTGCAGAACACACCCCCGGCGAATGGGAAACAAAGGTTGAGCCTACTTGTATCGATGGCATCAGTGTTAAAAAATGTACTGTTTGTCAAGCAAAACTTGAAACACAGATAATTGAAGCTATTGTAGAACACACCCCCGGCGAATGGGAAACCAAAACAGAGCCTACTTGTACCGGTGAAGGTGTAAGTGTTAAGAAATGTACCGTATGTGAATTGGAACTTGAAACTCAGCCGATTGATGCAACAGGTCATACTGATGGGGATTGGAAAATTACAACCAATCCCACGACATCGGCAGAAGGTGAAAAAACACTTTACTGTGCAACCTGTAATGAACCTATTAAAACAGCATCGGTGCCGATGCTTGATGCTGCTTGCGATTACCTTGAATGGAAAGTGAATGATGACAACACAGTTACCATTACCGGTTGCGATTCAGCTTACAGCGGCGAAATCACTATCCCTGCAAGCATTTCTGAACTTCCTGTAACAGCTATCGGTAGTTCAGCATTTTCTAACTGTGACAGTATAACAAAAATCACAATCCCTGCAACGGTAACATCCATAAAGGATGAAGAGTATTCTACAGTTGGTTTCCATACCTGCGATAACCTTGAAAGCATTGTTGTTGACGAAGCAAACGGAAACTACTCAAGCGAAAACGGTGTGCTTTACAACAAGGATAAAACAAAGATTATTTCTGTTCCGGCAAAGGCTATTGACGGAGAATTTGTAATGCCTTCAACGGTTACAGCCGTAAGCAGATATGCATTTGATGCTCACAATGGAATTAAGCTCACTCTTTCCGATAACCTCAGTAGTATTGATTGGAGTTATATTAACGCAAAAGAGTTTGTGGCAAGCGATAATTGTGCGAAATTCTCTACAGTTGACGGTGTAGTATTCAACAAGGGTAAAACTACGCTTGTAAGATTCCCTGTATCAAGTGACATAACCGAATATGATATTCCCGAAGGTGTAAAAATAATATGCGAATATTCATTCAAAAAATCGTCGATTAAGCGTTTAGGTGTTCCGGCTTCAGTAGTTTTTTTCGAAGATATGGCATTTGATGAAGTTACTCAACTTCAAAGAGTAGATTATCATTGCCTCCATTGTTGGTGCGAACTTCAGTTTGAGGTTATGTCATATACTAATACTACTTATGCTAATCCTTTGCGTTATGGGGCAAAACTTTATATTGATGATATTCTTATTGATGATCTTGACTCAATCGGTACCCATAATGATGAAATTACAAAAGTCAATGCTTATGCGTTTTACGGTTATGATCATTTCAGGTCACTTACAATTCCGTCATCGGTTCAAAAAATTGGTGAAGGAGCATTTGCATGTTGCGATAATCTGAAACTGTTAACGGTGTACGCTAATGTAACAGAATGGGGCGATAAGGCTTTCTATTGGTGCCCTGACCTTTATACTGTTCAGTTTGCTGAAGGCACTACGGAAATCGGTGACGAAGCATTCTGGAGCTGCGATAATTTGCAAGAACTCTATATTCCGTCCACTATGACTTATATCGGTAATGGCGCGTTTTATGGTTATAGAGGTCAGACAATTGATAAAATTTGCTTTGGCGGTACTTCATCACAGTGGAGCAAAGTAGATAAATCAGCAAACAATGTCCGCATTAATAATTCCACAATCAGTTACCACAAGCATACAACTTCCTCAGCAACCAAACTTGTTGATGTGGTTAACCCGACCTGTACCGAAGCAGGATATTCAGGCGACAGAAAGAATTCATCTTGTCTTATGTACACTTCTCTTGGCAAGGTTGTTCCCGCAACAGGACACAAACCCGGCGAATGGGAAACAAAGGTTGAACCCGGTTGCGTAAGCGAAGGTACAAAGGTTAAAAAGTGCACGGTCTGTAAGGAAGAAGTCGAAACCGACACAATTCCTGTAACAGGTCACGATTACAAAGCTGTGGTAACCGAACCTACTTGTACAGAAGGCGGCTACACAACCAACACTTGCTCCAAATGTTCAAATTTCTATCGCTCTGATGAAACTGAGGCAACAGGACACAAACCCGGCGAATGGGAAACAAAGGTTGAGCCCGGTTGCGTAAGCGAAGGCACAAAGGTTAAAAAGTGTACGGTCTGTAAGGAAGAAGTCGAAACAGATACAATTCCCGAAACAGGTCATGATTACAAAGCGGTAGTTACAAAACCCACTTGTACTGTTGACGGCTACACGACCCACACCTGTTCGGTTTGTAAGGATTCTTATACCGATTCTGTAGTTAAGGCAGAGGGTCATAAGTACGACAGCGTCGTAACTCCCAATACCTGTACAAAAGACGGTTACACAACTCATACTTGCTCGGTATGTGATGATACCTACACCGATTCTGTAGTTAAGGCAGAGGGTCACAAGTACGAAAGCAAAGTGACAAAAGAACCCACTTGCACAAACACCGGTATAAGAACATTTACCTGCCATTGCGGTGACAGCTACACAGAGGTTATCAAGGCTAACGGCCACACAAAGGGCGAATGGGAATACATCGGCGGTAAGGAATATGCAAAGTCCTGTACAGTCTGCGGCGATAAGCTTGAAAGCAAGATTGTTACGGTAGATATGTTCTTCAATAGCGAGAATGTGAACAAAAAGCAGGTTCTCAACAAGTCAGCTGCAACAGTTACAACAACCGTTACAGATAACTTTGTAAACGACCTTGTTTTCGCTTCGAGTGATAACAGCACAGTTTCTGTTGATGCAAACGGCAACGTAGTTGCAAATAATATCGGCAAGGCAACGATTACCGTTACTATCAAGGGCACAGCAATTTCCGACAGCATTGAAGTTGAAGTTCTGCCCAGAGATTTCACTGTTACTTGGAATGTGAACGGAAAGCAGACCAATCAGACTGTTAAGGAAGAAGCAGAGTTTACACCTAACGTGAATACAACCCTTAAAGGCTACAAGTTCATCGGTTGGGACAAGACTGTTCCCACAACAATGCCTGCTGAAAACCTGACATTCACAGCACAGTTCGAGCTTCTCGTCAAGCAGCTGAAGATTAAGAATCCGTCAACTTCAACAATCAACTACGGTGAAACTCTTGTTCTTCACGCTGATTACGGCAATGTTGAATTGCCCGAAGGCTGGACAATTCAGTGGACAGTTGAAGGCGCTGGCTTCAATATGACAGTTGCCGAAGACGGTTTAACCTGCAAAATGACATCCATTGCAAACGGCAAAGCAACCGTTAAGGCGACACTTGTTGACGAAAACGGCGAGGCTGTAATTGATGCAAACGGCAACGAAATGTCCGACAGCAAGCAGCTTACCTCAAAAGCAGGTTTTTGGCAGAAGTTAGTATCCTTCTTCAAAAACCTCTTCGGCATTTCAAGAGTTATCTTTTGGTCAATCTAAAAATTAAATAGCAATATAACCACAACCACCCGACTTGAGCTATAAAATCAGGTCGGGTGGTTCTTTTTGCCCCTGAAACGAAATTGTACCCGTTTCAGGTGTTAATTTATGCCCAAAATCAGACAAAAACACGATTTTTGCCCAAAATTAGCCTGTTTTTAGCAGGAAACTTGAAGTTGAATTTTGTAGTGCCGGTGAGTCTTACATTATTTTTTTGATTAATGAATCACGTTTGGAGTAAAAATCACAGCGCAAGTGATTGAAAAATCCCGGTTTAGTTCAACTGTCAGGGATAGAAATTGCGAAGTCGGTTGAATGAAATAAATCAAGAAGGGAGTTGCAGCGGTATGCACTTTCGGTCCGAACATATCAGACGGAACCAAATAACCTCATTATGACACGGCGTCATTGAGGTGTGCAGCAAAAGAGTGCTGCGTTCGTTTGAGGAAAAAGTGCGTACCCGATGTAATCCGAACAGCTTTGTGTATATGCAAGGTGTTCGGAGCAGCAGTGAGAATGTCGGCGAAAACATTGCCTGTACAGGTGCTTTGTTTGAGCTGATACTTCTCACGGACACGGCAACTTTTCGAAAGAAAAGAGCCGGTCTTACTAACGGTTATTCAGGTTATTAACCGGAATAACCAGTTAGTAGGGCGAATGAACGGTTTTCGTATACGGAAAATCGTTTTGGCGTTATGGTTTGCATCGACCTTATCAGCGCATCTTTCCGGAAGATATCGGAACAGTAAAGCAGTTTTTTGACGGTACGGAAAACAAAGTGTTTTCTGCACAGGAAATGAACAACAGCATTGATTACCACCATATGAGAGCTGAACAGGCGATAAGAGCGTACAACTACTATCTGAACCGTATCAATAATGAGCCCGGATACAGAAAGCAGCTTGAGGATGAGATTATAAAGCGCTGGAATGAAAAGTGCATCGATAAGAAAACAAAGAAACCGAAGCACCTTGATAAGAACGAAATCCGTGGCAATTATTTCGTACGCGGAAAGAACAAGAAGCTTGCACTTGAAAAAGGACTCCCTATTGTCTATGACAGACTGTCGCTGATGGCAGTTTCGATCTATCATTTGTCGCATTGGAGACTTGATGTGACTGTTTCAAATTACATGCTGGCGGTATGACTACTGCACCCACTGAGGATACGGGGAAGATTTGACGCTGCCCGTTTAACAAGTTCTCAAAAAATATCTGTCGGTATATGACAGAAGAAAGGAGTAATGTTTATGTCAAAAATTCCGGCTGCTGATAATGCTGTCGGAGAGGTTGAGAATGAATACAAATATGATACAAGCAAAGTTCCTAATCACGTTATTAAAGACCCGGCATGCTTTTTTATGTCAGATATAATTGCTTTCTATGAAAGCGCAGAAGGAAAAGAAGAATATGAAAACTGGAATGAAAACAATAAATAATCTCTCAACAAAATAAGCTGCTTCGATCCATCGGAACGGAGCAGCTGTTGTTATTTTAACATGTGTTAAATAAAACAAAAAATCCGAACGTGTCACCTGAAATGACAAAGTTCGGATTATTTGTGTTTGGTACGAATGTGGATAACGGATTTAATAAAAATGTTTATCGGCAGTTGCATACATTTTCCATATGTAAATAATTATACATATAATTATTCTTCCCACTCT
The DNA here is from genome assembly GCA_949297075.1 of uncultured Oscillospiraceae bacterium. Taxonomy (GTDB): domain Bacteria; phylum Bacillota; class Clostridia; order Oscillospirales; family Acutalibacteraceae; genus UBA8612. The sequence goes on from CASFRX010000029.1 coordinate 23,861, forward strand.
TCAACTTCATTGCTGAAATCATGATTCTTCACTGTAACCCAACCACTTCTTGAAGGAATTTCAATATGGTGATTTATTGTTTGACCAGAGGCAACATACACCTTAACGCCTCGACGAATAAAAGCATTTTTCACCATTTTCAAAGGGTGATCTGAATTCTTTCCTGCGCATACATATGCTTGTTTATCAGTCGTGGTGTTTTCAGCAACAACGGGGCCTATGATTGTATCCAATGTTGAAGAGTTTATATTGTGTCTTCCTCCATGGTGTGGAATTTGGTATATTTTTATATCATCCTTTAAAGTTCCAATAAAAGAATTGTAATATTCATTAGCGGCATTTAACGCTTTAACTCCGGCATCTCCAACCAATAAAAATTTTTCTTTGCCCATGTCACCAACAATAATTATGCTTGTCTCATTTTCTGCTGACGTTGAAACATCCTCTTTCAATGATTCACCGGTCCAAGTTTCGGTTATCCAATTATAAATCTTTTTAAAAGAAAGTGAAAGAGAGTTCTTCATAATTTTAAACAGATCTTTTTCATCGGCATTCATTTCTAAAAAATCTGTTTTGTTCGATTCGACAATCAAAGATATATAAGTTTCTTTATTGGGATGTAATATTGTGAGTTTATCATTTATTACAGTGCCTTCAAAAGCTTCACAAATTTCAACACCTTTTTCCGTTGCAAGGCTTTCTAATTCTTCGATATATTTATAGGTTTTTTTCAATCTTTCTTCTAATGAATTTTTTGTGATGCGTCCATCAGATATTTTTTCGTATAGAGCATCAATATAAAGCCAAGGTCTATTCATATATAACTTTTTTACGGTTGTGTTTTCAATGATTGTTTTTAACCCCGACGCATGATCTTGGTCCGAATGAGAACAAATAACAAAATCAATATCTGTTTTGTTTTCTGTAAAATAAAAACGGTCAATAATACTTTTTAATGTCGTTCCGTGTGATGAAAACCCTCCATCATAAACACCTATGGTGTGTATGTCATTTTCAATCCAGTGAATACCAATGGCATCGGCATCTTTTGTTTCTTCGTTTACCCCTATAAAATCTAATTCGTACTTCATCATTATTTAACTCCTGTTCTGTGAAAGTTCACTAGCGATAACATTATAAGCTAATCTTTTTGCCTTGTTTCGTGTGGATATGTTAAACAAAACGGTAAAGACTACTAAAAATACTATATATCTTGTATCGAATGAAACAATTTTAAGAATTACTGATAAAACCAAATATAAAAGCAAGACTAATATGTTTATACAATACATATCTCTAAACATTAAATATTCTTTATTTGAAAGAAAAACCATATCCTCTTTTTTGTTTTTTGAATACAATTTATACCATACATGGTTTTCGTAAAGCGAACGTTTTTTCTTGTCCTGTGGAATATTTTCATATATTTCAGGATGCAATTCGTTTAAGTCTGAATAAGAAAATCTTATATCTTTGTTGTTGGTTTTTATTTCAGTGAATATTGTCTTTCCGGGTAATTTTCCAAAACACAAATATACAAGTTTCTCTTTAAAGTTGCTTGTTAAAATGCCATCCAAAATAATTGTAAAGACATATAAGATAGACGATAAAACGGCTGAATCTAATATGCTAACGATTAATTTTATTCCATCAAGACTGTTCTCACTAAAGAAGTTCAAATCAAAAGATTTGCAAAAATATAAAAGTACTAGGATGTTTCCAAGCAATAACATCGGTATTTCTTTTTTTCTGTAGTCCTTTAACTCCGCCATAAATCTCCTTAATATTTCAGTGAATTTACTGTTGTTTATAATGTTTTTATACATTTGGTTTGTTTGATTTATGAAATAATATATTACGAATTTTAGTATAAAAATCAATGCACACTGCAAAAATGCATCTTTTTTCGACAAAAATGCTTGTTTTTGCTATGATTAATAATTAATCCATACATTCGACATAAGCAAAGCCTTTTTGTAAAATGGAATCACCAAATTACAAGGAGGCTAAATTTATGCAGAAATCATTATTTGAACAGAACGGCGGAAGTTACAGAATGGTTGGTGATTATAGAATACCCAACATCACATTACCTGCCGAAGCAAACAAACCGCTCGGCGTATGGGGACTGAAACGCAAATATTATCTAATGAAACATAAACGAGTTCAGTTCAACATTATGCTTATGAACGGCACATTATGGACTCATCTTGCTGAGGTTGATGAACAGGCATCAGATATGTTCTTTCGGCTGGTAGAACAAATGAAAGTCAATGATGGTGTAACAGAACAGCTAAAAGCAGATGACCAGATAGAGTGGGTTGCCCGAATGAATAATATTGAAACAAGAGCAAGAGAGGTTGTTAATCACGAGCTGATTTTCACAGCATAATCATTTCTAAAAAACATAATCAGGTGCAACGGGATATACTCCTGCTGCACCTGATTTTCTTTTTCGTACTTCTATTTTTTCTTCGGGGTGTAAGGGGTAAAAAACCCTTGATTGCGGATTTGTGTGTACAAATCCATTGCTCGCTAAGACAAATGCCAAACACTTTTGAATTTAAAACCTACACATTTGCACCGCAATTGAAAACTGTTGACAAATTATTCTTATATTGTTACAATTAATAAAAATTACCGAAAGGCAGGTGGACAAGATGATGAAAAGATTTTGCTTAGTGAAGTCAGTTACCGTTTTGTCCGTTTGCAAATAATATTTCTTTTATACGGATTTATGCGTTTCTGATTTCACGGTCAGAAGCGCATTTTTTGTCTTATGAAAGAGGTTCAGTAATGAATAAATTGAATTTTGAAACGGTTAAAAATAAGAGAAAACATCACAAATTACTTGAAAGCATAATGCTTCCCTATTGTCTTGAACTTGACAGTAATGTTGGCAGAACAACCCCAGAAAAAACAATAAAAAGGTTTATTTCGAGTATAGCTGATATGTCCGAAAATACAGACAGATTTGTTGAGCTTTGCTACCTTGATAAAGTTTTAATCGGTTTTGCTTATGGTAAAATTGACCGAGAGGAACATCGAGGCTATGTTAGACCCGGTTGGGGTTATGTAATGGAGTTTTATGTCAAACCCGAATACAGACGAAACGGGTATGGCAAAGAGATTTATAAGCACCTTGAAAACATTTTTAAATCAAACGGTATCAGCAATATTTGGCTGACCGCCGACCCTGTTACAGGTGAACCTTTTTGGAATGCAGTAGGTTTTACAAATAGTGGAGAGCGGTCACCAGAGAATAATTTATACATATATGAGAAACACATTTGATTGGAGCAAAAATGATTACACTAACCGAATATCTGAATAACCCTTGCGGAACATTATCCATTCCATATTGGAAAGCTAAAAGCATAACAATTCCTCCTAATATGATAATTTTACACGATAATGATTTTTCATCCGACATATTATCCGAATACACCGATGAAAAGTATTTTCGTTTGTATCATAGTCTTAAAGAAATGCCAAAAATCATAACCGATGATTTTGAAATTGCAACCGCAACACAAAAAGATATTAAAGCAATTGTGCAGATAATAAACGATTCATATACGGATATTTCGGTAAACAAGGAATTTATCAAAAGCTACACCCAAACACCTGTTTACAACGAAAACTTATGGATAATGGTTAAAGAAAAAGCAACCGGCAATTTTGTCGGTTGCGGTTTAGCTGATTATGACACAGAAGTAAAAGAACTTATACTTGAATGGATACAAGTGTTACCTGAATACCGTGGCAAGAAAATCGGACAGTTAATTGTAAACGAACTGCTGTTCAGAATGAAAGATGTTGCAGATTTTGCAACTGTTTCGGGTAAAGTAGATAACGAAACAAATCCCGAAGCACTATACAGAAAATGTGGATTTATCGGTAATGATGTGTGGCATATTCTGCACAAGAAATAATAAGGAAATAGGTTTATGGCTATGAACGGTTTAGGTTGGACTTTTGATACAGTTGCAGATACCTACGAAAAACTGCGACCGGGATATGTTGATGAGTTATATCAGACTATCTTTGACTACGCACCAATCAATAATACAAGCCGTGTTGTTGAAATCGGTATCGGCGGCGGTCAGGCAACATTACCTTTTCTTAAAACAGGTTGTGATCTTGTCGCTATTGATTACGGTGAAAACTTCTGCGAAATCTGCCGTGAGAAATTTAAAAGTTATTCGAACTTTTCAGCAGTTTCAGGAAAATTTGAAGATATTGAGTTGAGCGGTGAGTATGACTTAATTTATTCCGCTTCGGCATTTCATTGGATACCCGAAGAAATCGGATATAAAAAGGTTTATGATATGCTGAAAGACGGCGGTATTTTCGCTCGTTTTGCAAACCATCCGTACCGTGACAAGGGCAAACCTGCTTTGTCGGAAGAAATGGGCCGAATCTATGCGGAACATTATTATAAATACCACAACAAAGAACCCGAAACTCCTATTGAATACAACGAACAACAAGCATACAACAGAGCATTGATTGCTAAGAAATATGGTTTTACGGATATTCAGTATAAGCTGTTTTACCGCACACGCACATTCTCTGCAAAAGAATACATTATGCTTCTCGGTACATATTCAGACCATATCGCTATTGAAGATACTATCCGAAATGAATTCTTTTCAAAGATAGAAGACGCAATCAACTGTCACGGTGGAGAAATTACTATTTACGATACAATAGATTTACAGTTAGCAAGAAAATGAGGAATTATAATGATTGACTACACTAAAATAAATTCAGAAACTTGGGATTCGTGGGCGGATGACGGTTGCAAATACACCGTGCCCATAAGCCACGAAGAATACGAGAAAATTACTGCTGATAATTTTTCGGTTATTCTTACTCCTTGCATCGCCGTTCCTCACGAATGGTTTGGTGATTTGAAAGGTAAAAAGGTATTGGGACTTGCAAGCGGCGGCGGTCAGCAGATGCCCGTTCTTTCAAAGCTCGGTGCAGTTTGTACCGTATTTGATTATTCCGACAGACAGCTTGAAGCAGAGAAAATGGTATCCGAAAGAGAAAGATACAACATCACTATCATCAAAGGTGATATGTCAAAAACTCTTCCCTTTGAAGATGAAAGCTTTGATTTGATTTTTCACCCCGTTTCAAACAACTATGTTGAAGATGTTTATCACATCTGGAACGAGTGTTACCGTGTGCTTAAAAAGGGTGGCAGACTGCTTTCGGGTCTTGATAATGGCATAGATTACTTGTTTGAAGAAGACGATCCGTTGAAAGTGGTTAATCCCTTGCCGTTCAATCCTCTCAAAATGCCGAAAGAACGTCTTGACGCAATGATTGCAAACGGTGACGGCGTTCAGTTCAGCCATACAATGGATGAGCAAATCGGCGGTCAGCTGAAAGCAGGATTTACACTCAAAGCATTGTATGAAGACCGTGACGGAGAAGGCGGAAACATAATCGGCAAATATTATCCGCAGTATATTGCTACATTTGCTGTGAAATAAGGTGAGTTTATGGAAAACTTAAAAAACAATGCTGACAAATTGCTTTATGATTTCGGCTTACTGAATGAATTGAAAAATTACGGCACTCCTTATATTGTCGGCAGTTATGCTATGGATTTAATGGTGTGGAACGACTTGGATATTTATGTTTCCAACGAATTTATGTCAACAGAGAAATTGTATAAGCTGACTTCTTTTATACTTAACACTTTCCACCCTGTATGGTATGAAGCAAAGAAAGATATTGTCGACGGCAAAATCGCTTGGTTTCACGGCTTTGAAACAGAGGTTTTAAGTGAGCTTTGGAATATTGATATATGGTTCTTTGATAATGAAACTATCACAAATACTATTGAATTTTATAACAGAATCAAGGCTCAAGCAGATACCGATGAAACAAAGAGAAAGTCTGCAATAAATATTAAACAAGCCTTAATTGAAAATGAACAATATGGCTTCGGCAAATATACAAGTATGGATGTATATAGGGCTGTGTTTGAAATGGGAATAACAAATTATGATGAGTTTATAAATACATATAAATTGATTTAAGGAGATAACCTTATGTATAAATCCGAATTCTGTGAAGTGTATTACGAAGAAAACTACAATGTAGTATTTGTGAAATGGAAAAAGTTTTGTTCTCACGAAAACTACCGTGAGCCGCTTATGCTTGCACTTGAAATAATCAAAGAGCATAAGTGCGACTATGTTGCAGACACACGCATGGGTTTTGAAAACCATCCCGATGACACGAAATGGGTTGCAGATGTTTTTATGCCGACGGCGGCGGAATACGGATGCAAAACAATATGGTTCATTATTGATAAAGAAAACTCTTTGAAAGAAGAACTCGAAGGGCAAGAAAGCGATTCCTCCGACAAAATTGCATTCAGATATATTTACAGTTTGGATGAGGTTGCAAAATGAAAATTATCAACACTTGCGATAAAATAAAAGCGCTTTTTACAAATGGCTTTGATATGTCTGTGTGGCGAAAATACGCAAGAGAAATATCAAAAGAATTGCCGTCAAAATGCGAAAACGATGCAAAAGATTATGATTTCAAAAAGGATGTTCTTCCCGTTCTTAAAACCGCATTAAACGCAGAAAAATTAGATTTTGTGAGCAAGAATTTTCAGATTGTTGTTGATACTCTGAATGCCAATCTTTCGAAGCTTCTTGATGCAGAACCCAATATAAACATTATTCTGTATCTCGGTCTTTGTAACGGTGCAGGCTGGGCAACTACACTTGACGGCAAGAACACCGTTCTTCTCGGAATCGAGAAAATTATCGAGCTTAATTGGGGCGATGAAGCAAATATGCGTGCTCTCATCTTGCACGAAATAGGTCATTTGTGGCACAAGATGAACGGAAAGTTATATATTCCCGATTTCACAAAACGAAGAAAAGCCATTCAGCAGCTTTATCAGGAAGGTGTCGCTATGGTTTGCGAGCATATTCTTTGCGGCGATAATGACTTCTGGCATCAGGATAAAAACGGTTGGATTGATTGGTGCCGTGAAAATGAACCCGAAATCAAAAAGGAATATCTCCGCCGTCTTGATGCAAAGGAACGTGTTCAGAACTTTTTCGGAGATTGGTGTTCGTATAACGGATATTCCGACGTCGGATATTATCTCGGATGTAGATTTGTTGAGCATCTTATGAAATCGCACCCGTTAAAAGAAATTGCAAACTTTTCGTATAGAAAGATTAACAAGGAATTTAAAGATTACGCCCGACAGAGGTGAATTATGAAACTGACAAACTACGGTATGCCCACATTGATTGAAACAAGCACGCTTGAAGAGTGTGCAAAACTGTGTGCGGAATTGGGTCTTGATTTCATTGAACTCAATATGAATATGCCTCAGTATCAGCTTGATAAAATTGATGTTGAATATTTCAAGAGTGTTGCAGATAAACACGGCATTTACTACACCATTCACCTTGACGAAAATCTGAATGTCAGCGATTTCAATCCTTATGTTGCAGAAGCTTACACAAAAACCGTTGCCGATACTGTTGAAATTGCAAAACAGCTTGGTGTCAGAGTGATTAATATGCACATGGCAAGAGGTGTTTATTTCACCCTGCCTGACATAAAGGTTTATCTTTTCTCGGAGTACAAAGAGCAGTATCTCAAAAGTATTACTGCGTTCAGAAGTATGTGTGAAAACGCTATCGGAGATGCCGATATAAAAATCTGTATCGAGAACTGCGACGGCTACGAAGATTTTCAGAAAGAAGCCATTGAATTGCTTTTGGAAAGCAATGTTTTTGCTTTGACTTTTGATGTGGGACATAATCACGACATTGGCGGAACGGACGAAGAATTCATTATGAAACACAAAGACTGTCTGCACCATATACATCTGCACGATGCAGAGGGTAAGAAAAACCACCTCGCACTCGGTACGGGCGAAATGGAGATTGAAAAATATATTAGGCTCGCTGACGATCATAACTGCCGTGTGGTTTTGGAAACAAAGACCGTTGACGGATTGAAGCAATCTATTGAGTGGTTGAAAGGATATAAAAATGGATAAAAACGCTGCAATTAAATTTGTTTTACAAAATGCTCGACCCCTTGAGTTGGCAGTTTACAAATATTTCTTTGAAAACGCATCAAATCAAGTGGTTGTCGATGAGCTTTCAAAATTTCAAAATTCCGACGGCGGTTTTGGCAATGCTCTTGAACCTGATTTTTTCAACCCCAATTCAAGTCCTATTGCAACAAATGATGCTATAATCACTCTTTACCGTGTAAACGCACTTAACAAAGACTCGGATATTGTAAAAGGAATTGTCAGATATCTTGAGTCTCATGATTCTTTTGATGAAGATAAAAAACGTTGGTTGTTTGCGATAGACAGCAACAAGGATTATCCGCACGCGATATGGTGGCAGAAAAAAGGTGACGGTATCAGCGGATTTAATCCGTCAATATCTTTGGCGGCATTTTTGATTTGCTACGGTAATCGCACTTCTCTTTCTGAAGAAATAATAAAAGAGGGTTTTGAGTATCTTGAAAATACCGAAGAAATAAGCGGAGATTCATTGAAATGTTTTCTGCTTACATATGAGCTTTTGAAATCAAATAGCATTAAGGATATAATTGATTTGAAACATTTCAGAGTTTTGTTATGCAAAGCTGTTGACAATTCCATTTGCAAAGATATTTCAAAATACGGAGTTGAATATGTACCTATGCCATCCGACTTTTTCTCCGGCTCATATTTGGAATTCATCACGCTTGAAACAGAAACGCTGATAGCCACAGAAAAAGATATTTTAGGCAAACTGCAAATGGAAGACGGTGGCTTTGATATTACTTGGAAATGGTATACACCGTATCCCGAATTTGAAAAAGCAAGAGCTTGGTGGCGCCCTCGCATTACTATAGAAAAGCTTCTTTTTAATGAGGTGCAGATATGAAACCTGAAATATTAAAACAAAATGAAAACAGTTGGAATGCGTTGGCTGAAGATTTCTTCGGTGTAACATCTTTGCCTATACTTGGCTGTTCAATTCCGACAGAGGATGAACTGCACCTTTTTCCTGACCTTAACGGCAAGGCTGTATTTGAAATGGGCTGCGGCAGCGGTCATTCGCTCAAATGGTGCGCAGAACACGGTGCAAAAGAGCTTCTCGGTCTTGATATATCCGAAGAACAACTTAAAACAGCAAAGAAATTGCTCGGCGAAAACGGGTATTCCTGTACACTCTTTCATCAGCCTATGGAAGATAACACAAACATTCCGCAGAATTATTTTGATGTTGTGTATTCAATCTACGCTATCGGTTGGACAACAGACCTTAAGAAAACAATAAAAAATGCTGCATCTTATCTGAAACAAGGCGGCACATATATTTTCTCTTGGGATCATCCGCTGTTGCATTGTGTTGATTTGGAGAGCGTTGCTATTTCGGGCGGTAACAGAACGGTTGCAACCGAAGAACGCATAATTTTCAGCGGCAACTATCTCGAAGAAGATTATTACACTTTCGAGAAATATGGTAATCCTCTTACTCTGCAAAACCGTAAACTTTCAACATACATAAACACCCTTGCTGATGCAGGCTTTGCTGTTGAAAGAGTTATTGAAGAAACAAGTGAAACTGTTCTTGAAAAGTCAAAGGACTTCAGTTCGGGTTATTATGCCGATTTCAAAGCGAAACATTTTCCTCTATCAATTGTTATTAAGGCAAGAAAGCTATGATTTTTGAGGTGTAGAAATGTTTGAACTTGAACAAGTTTGCAATAAAAATATGTCACATTACAGCGAATATGAAAAAGTATTTGAAACTGATTTGAAGCAATATCAATCAAGAATTTATCCGTCTGAAAATGCAGATATTCTGCGTTGGTATCATATAAAAGCAGACGAAAAATATATCGGTGCAATTTGGTTAGAGAAGAATGCCAACGACGATTTCACTGTTTTAGGCGTTTTCATAGCAGATGAGCTTTACAGAAATAAAGGCATCGGTAAAGCAGCGATTGAACAAATAATCAATACCGATTTTCAGTATATGCACACAAATAAAATACTCCTTCGTGTCCGTGAGGAAAACGAAAGAGCAATCAGATGTTATAAATCGGTTGGCTTTAAAGAAAATCGAAGATATAAAAAAATAATTTAAATGTTATTGAAATGATATATGAGGCTTGATTATGATTTACAGAAAATATGAAAGCAGGGATATTTCTGCAATACGAGATATTCTCGAAAATGATTTAGGCTATAACTGTAAACTTGAAAACCTGAATAACCGTATTAATGAAATGATGAAACGGGGCAATTATCAGATTTTTGTTGCCTGCGACGATGGCAAAGTTGTCGGTTACATAGGTTGTGTCAATTATCTTGCGTTTGAACTTGAAAACGAAGGTATGAAGATAATCGCTCTCGCAGTTTCAAAGGAATATCGCAGAAAAGGTATCGGCACCGCATTGCTCAAAGTTGCAGAGCAATGGGCAAAAGAAAACAATATTGAAGTTATCCTTCTCAACAGCGGTTTACCCAGAGAAGATGCACACGCTTTTTACGAATCACAAGGCTATTTCAAAAAGAGTTACGGATTTATAAAGAAGATATAACAATGGAGAAAAGTTTATGATTAAAATAGCAACCCCAAACGACACAAGGATATTAGCAGAATTAGCAATACAAATGTGGAGCAATCACACGGTATCGGAACTTGAAGCAGATTTTGATGAGATTGTTAATAGCAATGAGGCGGTATGCTTTATTAAATATGTTGATGATGTTCCCGTAGGTTTTGCACAGTGTCAGCTTCGCCACGATTATGTTGAGGGTACACACTCATCTCCCGTCGGTTATCTGGAAGGAATATTTGCTGGGGTTAGATAGCGATACTTTTTACATCTACCATGTTGCGGCGGTCATGGTTGACAACTTGCGTCGGCTCCTGCTCGGTATCAACCTGTCCGACAAAGCTATAATGGATTTCGATTTTCCGGGTGTTGGTTTC
>CASFRX010000030.1 GCA_949297075.1 uncultured Oscillospiraceae bacterium
ATAAAATATAAATCTTAAAAAAAATTTGTATAAACTTTGAAAAAAATGTTTTATTTTTTCACAATCTGTGATATAATGGCCAATATACTCATAAATTGGAGAAATCTGCACTTATTCTAAAGGGAGGCTTTTTTAATGTCACTCGAAAAAATACTTATCGTTGATGATGATACAAACATCTGCGAACTGCTTAGGCTCTATGTTGAAAAGGCGGGATATAATGTCGTTATTGCAAATGACGGTGCAACTGCCGTTAAAATGTTCCGTGATTTGCAGCCCGATTTGGTGCTGCTTGATATCATGCTGCCTAAGCTTGACGGCTGGCAGGTTTGCCGAGAGATTCGCAAAATTTCCGAGAAGCCTATAATAATGCTCACAGCTAAGGGCGAAACCTTTGATAAGGTGCTAGGCCTTGAACTGGGTGCTGATGATTATATTGTCAAGCCCTTTGACACTAAAGAGGTTGTTGCGAGGATTAAGGCGGTTTTGCGCCGTGCAGGAGCCTCATCTTCGTCTTCCGCTGTCCAGGAAGTGCAGTTTGATAAGCTGGTTATCAATTTGACTAATTATGAGCTTCGTGTAAACGGAGTTCAGGTTGATACACCACCTAAAGAAATGGAGCTCATATTCCACCTTGCGAGCAATCCCAACAGAGTTTACACCCGTGACCAGCTCCTTGACGAGGTTTGGGGCTTTGATTATTACGGCGATTCAAGAACGGTTGATGTTCATGTTAAGCGTCTGCGTGAGAAGCTTGAAGGCGTATCCGATAAGTGGGAGCTTCGCACTGTTTGGGGTGTAGGCTACAAGTTTGAAACAAGAGAATAAAATGCAAAAATTTAAGCACACAAAAAGGCGGCTTTTGCGCCGAATTAAAAAGAAAAATATGAGCTTGAGAATGCGCTACACGGTTATATTCTCCCTTATTATAGCTGCGTGTTTCGGCTTATCGGGTGCGGCAATGGCGGCTTTTTCAGTCAGCTATTCGTATGAGCAAAATGCAAAGCTGCTCTCCGAAAATGCTCACAATGTAGCCGATAACGCTTCAAGTATGCTCACAAGCGGATATATTTCCATGTTTGGTGACGATAATTATTCTATCGCCGCTTTTTGCTCTTCATTGGGTATGATATCCGAATCTATCGATGCCGATGTGTTTATTTGTGATACATCGGGCTATGTAATCATGTGTCAGGATTATTTTGTCAACGGTATGCTGGTGGATTATGTCTGCGCCGAACATGACAATTTAATAATGACTCAGGAAATCATGCAGGGTGTGTCAAATGACGCATATTCCACGGTTGATGACCTTGGCGGACTTTATGACGGGCTTCACTATATTGCAGGCGAGCCCGTAAAGGTTCACGGGCAGACTGTTGCCGCTGTCTTTGCAGTGGCACCTGTTACAAATGCAGTTGTAAGCTTCATGATGCCTATTATTCAGCTCTTCTTTATATCTGCGCTTATTGCGCTTATTTTTGCGGTTGTTGCAGTTTCACGCATGGTTAAGGCTTTTACAAAACCTCTCAGCAAATTGGCAGATGTAACCAAAAGCTATGCCGAGGGCGATTTTACTCCAAGGGTAGATGTTGACCGAGACGATGAAATAGGACAGCTTGCTCAGGCGTTTAACTCCATGGCGGGCAGTTTGGCTCAGCTTGAGGGCTCAAGGCGCAGCTTTGTTGCAAATGTTTCCCACGAGCTGAAAACTCCCATGACAACTATAGGCGGCTTTATCGACGGCATTTTGGACGGCACTATACCCGAAAGCCAGCGTGCCTGTTATCTGAAAATAGTTTCTGATGAGGTTAAACGGCTTTCAAGAATAGTTGTTTCAATGCTCAATCTTTCAAAAATAGAAGCAGGTCAGCTTGATTTGTCTTTTGATTCGGTCAATCTTTCCGAGCTTATTCTTACAACATTTCTGAACTTTGAAAAGAAAATAAGCGATGGCAAAATTGAGGTAAGAGGAATGGAATTTCTCGGCTCATATATGGTTCGTGCCGATAGAGATATGATAGGTCAGGTTGTATATAACCTTGTTGATAATGCGGTTAAATTCACCCCCGAAAACGGACACATAAGGGTCGAAATTGCGGAAAATGAAGGCATGATAGAAACGAAGATTTCCAACAGCGGCGCCGGCATAGCGCAGGATGAATTGGATAAAATCTTTGAACGCTTCTACAAGGTGGATAAATCCCGAAGCTACGATGCAAAAAGTACCGGCTTGGGCTTGCATATAGTCCGCAGTATTTTAGAGCTTCACGGCGGAAAGATAAGCGCAACCAGCGAGCTTGGCAGATATACGGAATTTATTTTTACCTTGCCTCCGGCACAAAACAAATAACACAAAAAGTTCAAAGACTATTAACACAATCGAAAAGTGAGTATAATACACAATGTATATGATTGTCACAAGCCGCTAATATGTATAGGCTTATTATAGGTAACTAAAAGGAGTATGATAGGTATGAATGAAAGAGACAATATTTTTTCCCCTAATGAGCCGGAAGAAGAACGAGTTCAGCCGGAAACTGTTGATGATGTTGACAGTATAGCCGAAAGATATTCGGAGAATCCGCAGGATGTAGACTTTCAGCCGGTAGAACCGGCAGAAGAGGAAAAAATTGATGAGCCTGTTCAGGAGCCTCAGCCCTCTGCGCAAAGCGACGCTTTCAATACGCAGTCGGGTACAACATATGCGTATAGTTATGTACAGCCTCCTCAGCAGCCGCAGCATAACTCCTCACCGTATCAGGCACCGTATCAGCAGTGGCAGCCTGAGAGCAATCCTCCTCAGCCGACCAAAAACAAGAAAAAAGGCCGCAGGATTTTCAGCATACTCTTGGCTGCGGTGCTTGTCATAGCGGCTGTGGCAATTCCCTATTCACTCAAAGACCGTGGTAACATTTCTGACGGCGGCAATGCAGGCAGCATAGAGAATAACACTACGGTTAACGGCAACGCTCCCCAGCTGGAACTCAGTGAAACACCTGTTAAGGATACCGGCAGCAACAGCTCAGCTCTTTCACCTGAGGCTATTTACGAAAAAATAGCAGAGAGCAATGTGGCAGTAATGGTATATAAAAGCAACAACCTCTACACCGAAGGCACCGGCATAGTAATGGGCAAGGATAAAACAGGAGAATATACCTATATAATCACCTGCGCTCATGTAATTTCGGATGCAGGTATTGAGGTTGCAATACAGACCGAGGACGGCACACGGTACGACGCAGATATTGCAGGATATGACGAGAGAACGGATATAGGCGTTCTGAAAATCAAAGCAAAGGGTCTTAAAGCGGCAGAATTCGGCAATTCCGATGCTCTCAAGGTCGGCAGCACGGTTTATGCTTTAGGCAATCCCGGCGGTTCTGCACTTTTCGGCACTTTTACCGACGGTAAGGTTTCGGCAATCGGCAGAAACATCACAAGCTCTATCGGCTACGATATGGTTTGTATTCAGCATAATGCGGCTATCAGTCCCGGCAACTCAGGCGGTATGCTTGTAAATGAGTACGGTCAGGTTATAGGTATAAATTCAGCAAAAATTGCCGCAACGGATTACGAGGGTATCTCCTTTGCCATCCCCATAACTCAGGCTAAGGAAATTATCGACAAGGTTATTGCTTACGGCTATGTTCCCGGCAGAGCAAAGCTCGGAATTACCTATGTTGCAAACGATAATTCAAATATCAGCGGAATTTACAGCATGGCTGTTCAGATGAAGGGCTTGCCCAGCGGTTCACTTGTAATTTATTCCATTGATAAAAACAGCAGCCTCAGCGGAACCGAAGCGCAGGCAGGCGATATGATTATCTCCGTAAACGGCAAAGATTTGGATAAGGCCGATGTTCTGCTCGAAGAAATAGAAAATTCTTCCGTAGGCGATGTTATAACTCTAAAGCTCTTCAGAATTAAATCCGTCGGCGGCAAATATCAGACAAGCGAGCTTGAGGTAAAGGCAACTCTTATTGAGGAAAACAATACAAGCAAGGAAGAAGAAACAACAGCCGGCGTATACGGCAGCTCGGATAACTACGGATATAACTTCAATTTCGGATTTTGATTAAATATTCAGGGGTAAAAAATGGCGGACAAAAGTATTTTCAAAAATACCAAGTATTTTATTATTGATATGGACGGCACCTTTTATCTCGGCAGCGGGATTATTGAGGGCGCAGACGGCTTTATCAAAAAACTGACGGAATCGGGCAGAGATTTCCGCTTTTTCACAAATAATTCCTCCAACAATGTGCAGGTTTGCTGTGCAAAGCTTGAAAAAATGGGTTTCCCTGTCGGAGAAGATAAGATAGTCATATCCTCCCATGTGGCTATAGATTATCTCAAGAAAAATCATCCGGGGCAGGGAGTATATCTCCTCGGAAACGAGCGATTGACAAACGATTTTCTGAACGAAGGCATTAAGCTTGTAGATGAAAATCCCGATGTTGTTATGCTTGGCTTTGATACAACTCTGACCTACGAAAAAATCAATAAAGCGGCAAACTATATAGCCAATGGCGTTACCTACCTTGCAACTCACCCGGATTTGAATTGTCCCACGGCAGAGGGCTTCATGCCCGATACAGGCTCAATGATTGAGCTGTTTGCAGCCTCTACGGGCAAGCGCCCCAAGGTTATGGGCAAGCCTATGGCGGAAACGGTTGATTATATTACCCATATGCTCGGCTGCTCAAGGGATGATATTGCTTTTGTAGGCGATAGGTTGGCAACGGATATAGCCATCGGAGCAAACCACGGCATACCGAGCGCTCTTGTGCTCAGCGGCGTTACTACTCTTGAAGAGTATGAGGCAAGCGGCATTAAGGCAAGCGTAGTTGCGGAGGATTTGGCAGCTTTAGCAGAATATCTGTAATTAAGGCAGTCGGATATTAAAGAAAAGGGGTTAAAAAATGCTTAGCAAAAATTTAAAGGTATACAGAAGAGCCTGCGGTTTTAATCAGGAGGATGTGGCAAAGGTTTTGGGTATAGACCGTTCTGCCTATTCATATTATGAAAGCGGCAAGACCGAACCCAGCGTTAAAAACCTGATTAAAATTGCCCGTATGTTCAATGTTAATGTTGATACTCTTGTGGGCAGTGCGGAGCATCCTGCGGTTGTTCAGGTTGCGACTAAGGCGGCAGAGTTTAACGAAGGCAAATTCTCTGAATTTGAGAATTTAGGGAAATGCTCTCCCGAAGAGCGCACGCTGATTGCATGGTTCAGACAGCTTGATGATAAAGATGCCGTTCTGAGTATATTAAAAAAGCAGTTCATGGCTCAGGAAGAAACAGAATAAACGAGAGGAGAGGTTTTTTGTGAGCGCTTCTACTGAAAATTCCAAGGGCAAGGGCTATGCGGCAATAGCAACTGCGCTCATGGTTTTCCCAACATTAATTTGTCTGGTTGCTGATTATATAGGTCCGCCTGAATTTTTACAGAGCTGGTTCCCGGGCAGTCAGTGGGCTCAGAGCGGTATAATCACATGGTCAGCATATTTGCTGGGTGCAGTTATGTGCCTGTGGATGCTTTTCGTCCTGCCGGCAATAAAACCCAAAAAGCCCTTGACAACTATTTTGGTCTGCGTTGCGGTTATAACCTTGTATCAGTTCTTCCTTGCTTACATAAACAACGGAACGGGACTGTATGTTAAGTATATTTTGCCTGCAGGCCTTTTGGTTACTCTCTCTTCGGCAGTGCTTAGCATATTGCTTGCCTACAGGGTTATTCCCAAGGGACACACACCCTCTGCTATTGCGGTTGAAGCCGCTTTTGTGTCGGTAGGCTTAGAAATTCTTTTCGATGTTCAGCGCACACAGCAGGTTGATCTGCGCTGGTCGCTTATTTTTGCAACAGCCGCAATTTCAATCGTTGGTATTTTTGAAGCAGTAAGCTATGCAGTAAGGATAAATAAAAAATAATTAGTAGTAATAGCTAATAAAGCAGGTTCTTAAGCGTTGGTTTTAAGAACCTGCTTCTATATTTGTCGGTTTTGCTGCGCCTGCGCTGAATATGGCGGTAAATTCGCCTGAAACGGCGCCTTCGGTTACGGAAACATTCTCTTTTTCAACTTCGGCATATCTGAGGGCTTCGATTTTATTTTCAAAATAGCTCTCCGCTGTGCAAAGCGCCTGCTGTGACTCGGTCAAGGGGATTTTTGCTTCTGCGTAGTAGTTGTAAATCTGTTCGGTGTAGCCTATGGGCAGCTTTGTGCCGCCTGCGTTGATGAAAAAGGTTCGTGTTAGGTCCGGAGAGCTGTCGCCTTTAATAAAAAGGGGGATGTTAATTCCGAAAAAGTGTAGGGTTGTGTGCTTTTCACGGTGCTCTAAGCTGTAAAGCTTATTTTGTTCTTCTGTTTTGCTGTCAATGCCGATTTCGGCTTTGATAAGGGCATAGGCGCGGGCATGGCGCAGGCGGACAGTGCCGTTGCTCAGCTCTGCAAAGCCTGCGGCAAGTACATTGCCCTGTCGCACGGCTTCGCCGACGGTGTACATCTTTGTGCCCTCGTACACTTCCAAAACGGCTATTTGTCCGTCCATTGTGCTGACAACATCGCATGGACTGTCATCAGGGGGAATGACATTGCTTTCAATGCGTTTTGTTATTTCCGCCTGAACACAGGAGCCTTTGAGATTTATGGCTATGTAGCTGATTTCGGGCATCCGTCCCAGGGCATAAAAACGGATTTTAGGGGCAGAAAGCTCGGATTTAAACATCCCCGTTTTAAGCCCTGCTTCGTTTAAAACCAAAAGCACTTCTTCATCGGTAAGACTGCTGTTGCCGTTTATTTCTACTGTCCATACCATTGAAGAAAGCAAGGCTATAATGCAAAAAAATAACGCTAAACCCACTATTACGCCGCTTCTTCTGCGGTATCGGTTAATAAAAAAAGGCAGGCCGTGTCTGCTTTGCACTTTTAATCTCATTCCTGCCTTTGCGGCGCAGGGACGAATGAATCTGTAACCGTTTACCGTTGTGCAGGCGGTTATGCCGTCGTCCGTTGTTCTAAGCCCCCACAAGGGGATTGAATTAAGGGAGCAAAGGTTTATGAATCTTTCTGTAAAGCCGTCGGTAGCGGTGAATCTGACATATCCGAATAAAAGACGAAAAAGGACTGTAAAAAACATTTTTCCTTACTTCCTTTCAGCAAAATTCCAGCCCGGTTATTTGACCGCTTATGCTTGCGTTTTCGCTGTCAAAAGCAGATATTTGCATTTCAAAGCCTTGGAAGCGCACTCGGCTGCTGCCAAGGTTCAGCATTATTTGCTTTTCGGAATATTCGATTATTCCCTTGCAGCCTTCGATTGATGCGGCGCAGTTGCCCGAAAGCTCAATCCTCGCACAGTTCTTTAAGGTCAGGGGCGGCATTTCAAGCTCTGCCAAAAGTTTTTCTCTGATTTTTTTATCCATATTAAAACACACCTCAGTAATATATACGCATTTCAAAAAATAAAATAACAATACATATTATCGGCAGGAGAATTGCGTGCAGCAAAAATTTTCTTGGCTTCGGGGTGCTTTAGCAATGCTGAAAGTTAAAAAACTGAGATTTACGGGAATGTTGCCCTTTGCGGCGGTGCTTTTTATCGGCGCAGCGCTTCTTTTGTTTACCGAGTCTGCGGTGGCAGGTGCGGCTTCGGGCTTGAAGCTTTGCGCCGCTGTAATAATTCCGTCTCTGTTTCCGTTTTTGGTGTTGGGTTCCTTCGCTTCTCTTTCTCCGTCCTTTATCAGGGCTATGAGAATTTTTTCGCCCGTTATGCGCCATGCGTTTCGCTTGCCGTCCTCTGCGGCGGCGGCAGTTTTGTTCGGGCTTATAGGCGGCTATCCCTTGGGGTGCAGCGTAGCGGCTAAGCTTTTGGAAAGCGGCAGTATTAATGAAGAACCGGCGCAGCGCATAAGCTGTTTTTGCGTCAATGCAGGGCCGGCCTTTGTTGTTACCGCCGTTGGTGCAGTGATGCTCGGCAATGTTAAAATCGGAGTAATTATTTTTGCTTCTACAGTTATATCGGCGCTTATTATAGGCGTTCTGTTGGGATTTACAGTGCCTAAGCCCGATAAAAAGCCCATGGAATGCAAAACTCAAACGACGGATTTGCAGGCTCTTGTTCAATCGGCAGAGGCAGGGGCAAAGGGAATAATCAAAATTTGCGCATGGACAGTTCTTTTTTCGTGTCTGGCTCAGATTTTGCAGGCTATGGGTCTTGACGAAAGATTTATCAGCGCAACGAAATATGTTTTTGAGGTTACGGCAGGCTGCCAGGAGGCGAGCGCAAAGGGGAATTATTGCGCTCTTGCCGCAGTTTTAGGCTGGGGTGGCTTGTGCGTGGGCTGTCAGGTGATGAGCGATGTTCGGCGCATAAAAACACCCGTTGCGGTCTTTTTCGCCTTTAGAGCGCTTCATGCCGCCATGTCTGCCGTTGTTTGCAAGGGGCTGTTATGCTTGTTCCCAGTTGAGCAAAGCGTGTTTTCAAATGTAGCTTCTGTTTCAGCCCGAAGCTTTTCATATTCAATGCCTGCAACAGCCGCATTGCTTTGTCTTTGTATTGTTTTTATAATAGACCTTGATAGAAACAGAAAAATGTGTTAATATATACTTCCAAAACAAGAAAGGCGAAGTGCCATGAAGAAAAAATTGCTTAATTTTAAATCTATAGATAGAATTTGCACTAACTGTGCAAACGGCCGTCATGCACCTGATGGGGACAGCGTCCTTTGCACCGAAAAAGGAGTTATGAACAGCTTCTCCACTTGCCGCAAATTTAAATATGACCCCCTTAACCGAATCCCCAAGCAAAAGCTCTCTAAATCCGTGCACACAGCAGAAGAATTTGAGCTATGAAAAAATTTTTTAAAAATGTATGTGTTAAAATGATGTGACCCAAAAAGAAAGAGAAGTAACTTCAAAATATGGTATAATGAGTTTGCTATAACCATTAACCGTAAAAGGAAGATACTTCTCATGAACATTTTAACACAAGAAGCAAAGAAAAAGC
>CASFRX010000031.1 GCA_949297075.1 uncultured Oscillospiraceae bacterium
ATGGAGTTGTTGGCTCGAACGCTGTAGCGGCGAAGACGCTTGGAAACGATGAGCCAGTTAAAATATGTACCAACAGCAAGACCGATGGCTGTCCATGCCGCATCTGCAAGACCGCACCAATATGCTACGCCGGGTAAGCCCATGAGCAGCCAACCGCTCATGTCGGAAGCTTCTGCGCTCATTGCGGCAACCCAAGGACCAAGGGAACGACCGCCGAGAAAATAGTTTTCTGAGCTTTTGTTTGCTTTCTTTGCGAACACAATGCCAATCGCTATAACAGCGGCCATATAAATGACCATTGATACAAGGATCTTTATAGTGCTTTCATTCATAAGGTTCAACCTCTCTGTAAAATAATAAACCTATATTATCATATAAGTGGTAAAGATTTGGTAAAGAATTTTGTTAATTTACCGCATTGAAGTGAACTTTAGATGCTTTCACATTTTTCTGTTTTGTGTCTGAGATTTTTCATGGGCACGAGGTGGGTTTTGTCAAGGGCAAGCATAATTGCAGGAATGAGCACAAGCTGAATGATAATGCCCGGTATTGCGTTGAGAAATGCACCGGCTAAGAAAGCTTGAAAACCGAAGCCGTCTGCTCCTATGCCTAATAAAATGCACTGTGTAATACCCCAAACGGCCCTTCCGCCGAGCATTGCCGCAATAAGGCAGCGGTATAGGGATTTTATGCACTGCCAACGGGCGTGGCTGAATAAAAATTCTATAATAAAGCCGTAAGCCGCAAGTTCAAAAGCCATTGCTATTGCGTTGGGATACATATGAGGCATTCCGAAAAGCATTGAACGCATAATTGGCATAATGAAGCCGATTGCTGCGCCGTATTGCCAGCCGCAAATAAGTCCGCAGAGCATTACGGGTATGTGCATGGGCAGCAGCATATTCCCTATGTGCTGTATCTGCCCAGTCAGAAAGGGCAGAACAAGGCCTAAGGCTAAAAACATTGCCGAAATAATAGGTCTGATTATTTTTTGGTTTTTCATCAATTCATCCTCTTTAATTTTGTTATTTTGGATTATATACCATTGCTTCTTCGTTTTCAATAAAAATCTTCAGTTATATTAAAGCCAAGCCATGAATATATTTGTATAGATACTTTTGAAGGTGAGGTAAAAACAAATGGATTTTAATGTTGACAAATCATGCCTTAGCTCTTGCCGTGTTTTGCGTGAGGCTAAAGCGGAGCAGAGCGTAGATTGCGATATCACTCTTCCCGATTACTGTTGTGATATAAAAAGCGTGCTTTGCTGCAGCGTTGAGCCGGGTATAAGCGGTGTGGATATCACAGGTAACCGCATCACTGCTATGGGAAATGCAGTGGTGCGTCTGCTATATGTAGGTGATGATGACAAAATCACTTGCTTTGAGCAGAATTATCCCGTGAGCAAATATGTTGAAATGAGCGCTTTGCCGCAGGATGCCGCAATGCTCGTCAATGCAAAAACAAGCTATGTAAACTGCCGTGCCGTAAGCCCTCGGCGTGTGGATGTGCACGGCTGTATTGCGATTATATTCTCGGCAGTTTGCTGCGAAAACAGCGAAGTTGTATCGGCGGCAACAGGGGAGGGGCTTCAGCTAAAACAGGAGCCTATGCAAACCTGCTGTGCCGTAGGCTGTGTATCAAAGCTTTTTGATATGAGCGAGGTTATTGCCCTATCTACCGAAAGCGGCAAGGTTAAAAGCGTTATTCATGTTAACGCTATGCCGGCTATTAACGAAACAAAAACAGTAAACAATAAAATACTGATTAAAGGCGATTTGCTTCTTACCGTCAGCCTTTGCTGTGAAGACGGCGGCATAGTCAAGCAGGAACATTCTATGCCCATAAACCGTATTGTTGAGCTTGAGGGATTGAACGAAAACAGCATATGCGATGTAAAAACAGATGTTTCTTCCCTTGATGTTAAGCTTCAGGCAGATGAAAGCGGCGAAATGAACAGACTTGACGCTGCCGCTGTTTTGAGCGTTTCTGTTTACGGATATAAGGAGGTAGTTTGCGCATTTGTGATGGATGCGTATTCTCTTGCGGGCAAAGTGAATTTAGAAACAAACGGCGTCTGCTGCGAAAACTTAGCCGCTGTTTTAAACGAAACCTTTGTTTTATCGTCACCCTTGGACTTTTCTTCAAATCCTGCTTCTAAGGTTTTGGATTATTGGTGTAACGATTTAACCTGCGTAAATACATACGATGGGGAAAAGCTTGAGCTCAGCGGCGCTGTAACGGTTTGCGTGCTTTATGCCGACAAGGATAACAAACCCTGCTTTTCAAAGCATAGGCTTGATTACCGCCATACCAAAGATATTTCCGCCGAGTGCAATGAGCTTCGCTATGAGCCGCATATTACTGTCAGCGGCGTTGCCGTAAGCGGAAGCGGAAATGAGCTAAACGCAAGAGTTCAGTTTACAGCGGACGGCTGTGCTTTTACGCAAAACAGGCTTGTTGCAGTAACAGATATTGCCTTGACGGACGATGTGCAGGAAAAGACAGATTACCCTGCTATTACCGTTTATTTCGGCGATAAGGGCGAAACTCTTTGGGATATTGCAAAAAAATACAACACAACAGTTGATGCCGTGCGCCGCCGAAACAATGTGAATACCGAGCAGTTAAATGACAGCACAATGCTGATTATACCTAAAGTTTGAGTTAAGGGGGAAGGAAAATGCAACAGAAAAATATTTACAGCGATATTGCTTCGAGAACAGGCGGAGATATTTACATAGGCGTTGTGGGACCTGTACGAACGGGTAAATCCACCTTTATCAAACGCTTTATGGATGAGCTTGTTTTGCCCAATATTACAAATTCTGCAAAGCGTGAGCGTGCAACGGATGAATTGCCTCAGTCTGCGGCGGGAAGAACAATAATGACAACCGAGCCGAAATTTATTCCCGAAGAAGCTGTTCCGGTAACCCTTTCCGGCGGAGTTGAAATAAAGCTCAGAATGATTGACTGCGTCGGTTACATCGTGCCCGGCGCCTTGGGATATATAGAAAACGAACAGCCGCGTATGGTTAAAACTCCGTGGTTTGAAAAGGAAATTCCCTTCAATATGGCGGCGGAGCTTGGCACAAAAAAGGTCATTGACGAACATTCTACCATAGGTTTGGTGGTGACAACCGACGGCAGTATCGGGGAAATAGAACGCAGTGACTATGAAGAAGCGGAAAGACGAGTAATAGATGAGCTGAAAGCTCTGAATAAACCCTTTGTTGTTTTGCTCAACTGTGTAGACCCTGCTTCTCAGTCCTCGCAGGCTCTTGCAAAAGAAATGATGAACGGCTACGGTGTGCCTGTAATTGCCGTGAACTGCAAAACCGTAAGCGAAGACGATATCAAAGAAATTTTGCGTCAGGTGCTCTTTGAGTTTCCGATTAAGCAGGTCGGAGTAAATCTCCCCGGTTGGATGATGAGCTTGGGTGCAGAGCATCCCGTAAGAGCCGCTGTTGATAAGGCTGTAGCCGATGCGGCAAAGGAATTGAGCAGAGTGAGGGATGTGCCTAAGTTTGCCAAAACTTTAAGCGAATGTGAATATCTCAGCGGCGTTAAAGTCGGCGCTATGGACCTTTCAACGGGCAGTGCTGCCGTAAATGCGCAGGCGGATTCAACCTTGTTCTTTAACACGTTGAGCGAGGTTACAGGCACAAAGATTGCCGACGAACAGGCTCTTATGGATGAAATGATGGCACTCAACAAAATTAAGAAATCTTATGAAAGACTGAAAAATGCCTTGGATGAAGTTGAAGCTACAGGCTACGGTATAGTCATGCCCTCTATTGAAGAGCTGACTTTGGAAGAGCCTGAAATAATGAAGCAGGGCGGCAAATACGGTGTTCGCCTGAGGGCTTCCGCTCCGTCAATTCATATGATGCGTGCAAATATCACAACCGAGGTTGCGCCTATTGTCGGCTCGGAATCGCAGAGCGAAGAGCTTGTCAACTATCTGCTCAAGGAGTTTGAGGAAGACCCGATTAAAATTTGGCAGTCCAATATCTTCGGAAAATCTCTCAACGAGCTTGTCAACGAGGGTCTGCACAATAAGCTTTGCCGTATGCCCACAGAAGCTCGCATGAAGCTTCAGGAAACCTTGGAAAAGGTAATAAACGAGGGCTGCAGCGGTTTGATTTGTATTATTTTATAATTAGCTCCGATTCTTGTATTTTGCGGTCATGGCGACGGCGAGGGCATCACAGCGCTCGTTTTCGCTGTGTCCGTTGTGCCCCTTAATCCATACAAAATTAACTTCGTGCTTGGCAAGCTCGGCAAGCAGCAGCTCCCAAAGGTCGGCATTAAGTGCCGGCTTTTTGTCTTTCTTAACCCAGCCGTTTTTTTGCCAGCTTTCTGCCCAACCTTTTGTTATTGAGTTATATACATACTGCGAATCCGTTGTGATTGTAACAGCGCAAGGGTATTTAAGCGCCTTAAGTCCCTCTAATACGGCGGTAATTTCCATGCGGTTGTTTGTTGTTTCGCCGGCGCCGCCGCTCAGTTCCTTTTCTATTTCTCCGAATCGCAAAATTGTTCCCCAGCCTCCGGGGCCGGGGTTGCCTGAGCAAGAGCCGTCTGCAAATATTTCAACTTTTTTAAGTTTACCGTTCATAAAGTTTCACCTGTCAATAAATTTCACACTACGGTAGATAGTTTAACATTTTTTTCACTTTATTACAATAATAACTTTTTTTCTGTCAATAATTAGATTGCTCAGGGTAAAAAATAAACGGAACCCTTAGCTTTTACATAAAAAATTAAGAGGTATTTTGAATGAAATCTTTTTGTGCTTTAAATTTAGTTTTAAGCGAAGCTGCGGCAGAAAGTCTGGGCAAGGCAGCAACGCAGGTTTTGGGACAAAAAATAGCAGTTCTGTCTAATGATGAAGCAGGAATTAATATTGCACAGGGAATTAAAAAGGCGGGAGGATGTGCGCTGATGTTTAATAATTGCTTTGAATCCCAGATTTATTTTGCGATAAAGCATTTTTCGCCTCAGGCTGTTTTCTTTTCTCAAGGCGATGAAAAAAGCTCGGTGGCTATATATGATTCCTCCGCTTTACCTGTTTCTTCTGCGCTTGAAGAAAAAATCAGCCTTGCGGCAGTGCAAAGCGGCCGGATTTCAGGTGACGGTGAGGTGATAGAAGCGGATTTAAGCAGTGCTTACTACAAAGAACTGCTCAACTGCGGCGAAAGCTTTGAAAATGTCAATGTGTCTGTTGTCAGCCGAAATGGAAGCGTTAAAAGAATGCTGACAAGGGCGATTTTTGCTTTAGGCGGCCTTAATTCGGGTAAGGTTAAGTTTTGCATAAGTCCGTCGGGCTTAGTGCTCAGCACCGTTGATGAAAACGGCAAGGTGCATACCCACGATGAGCTGATTGCCGTTTGCTGTAGATGTGCTTTGGAGGCTCAAGAGAAAATTGATGTTCCTTTTACAGTTGTGCAGAGCGTAGGAAATTCAAGCTTGGTAAAAGCCGGATTTCAAAACGGAAGCGAGCTTTGGCAAAGAGATGCGGTATTTTTGGCGGCGAAACTTCTTCACTATATGTCGTTTTACGGCTGCGGGCTGTGCACCCTCTGTCAAAAAATTGAGCCTCAATCCGTGAGCAGAAAAAGCTTTTCCGGCAGCTTGAGCATTCCTGATATAGCGGATTTGTTGGATTGCGATGAACTTATAACGGATGATGATAATTCAGCTTTTTTGAAAAATGAAAAGGGCAGTATTTATATCACTAAAAATAGCCGTGCAAATAAATTTTGCGTTGAAGCCCGTGCCGCATCGGCAGAGACAGCAAAAGAGCTTGCTATGGCTGTGGAGAAGGCAGTTTGCTTGACATATAAGGAAAATTAATATATAATCTATGAGTGATAATTTTGATTTTATTTCGTCTTGGGCGTTAGACGAAAAAATATATAGACAAAAAATATTTTCAGAAAGGATATTTGTTACAAAACCGAAAGACTTTTATTTTGTCAATAAAACTGTTTGTGACGGCAAACAGTCGGCTTTGTATTACTAAAACTCAAAACTTATGCAAGAAAAAAACACAAATCAGCCTAATAACACAGAAAAAAAGAAGCAGGGGAAGAAGTTCCCTCGCTATTCCCGCATGCCACAAAAGCAGGCACAGGAGCAAAAAAACAAACCTGCAAAGGCTGCAAAACAGCCTAAAAACCAAAGGAATCAGAAACCGCAAAAGCAAAAAAAGCAAAATAAAACCAGGGAGGAAAAGCTGCCCATGAGAATAGCATTCCTCGGCGGACTTAACGAAGTCGGAAAAAATATGACTCTTTACGAATATAAAGACAGTATGTTCTTGGTAGATTGCGGCCTTGCTTTCCCCGAGCCCGATTTGTTAGGTGTTGACCTTGTTCTGCCTGATTTTTCCTATGTTGAGAAGAATATTGATAAAATAAAGGGCATAGTTGTAACTCACGGTCACGAAGACCACATCGGCGGCCTTGCCTATTTGCTCAAGACTGCCAATATACCTATCTATTCCACAAAGCTTACCATCGGTCTGATTGAGGGCAAACTCAAGGAGCACAACCTCCTTTCCTCGGCAAAGCTCAATGTAGTCAAGCCGGGCGACCATGTTAAGCTTGGAGATTTCGATGTTGAGTTAATCCATGTTAACCATTCCATACCCGATGCTGTCGCTCTTGCAATCCGCTGTGCAGGGGGAACTGTGGTGCAGATGGGAGACTTTAAAATTGATACAACACCTATCGACGGCGAGCCTATTGACCTTAACCGACTTGCTCAAATCGGTACAGAGGGTGTGTTTTGTCTGCTTTCCGATTCTACTAATGCAGAACGCCCCGGATATACGGAAAGCGAGAAAAAGGTCGGCGAATCCTTTGATAATCTCTTCCGCCGTGCAGGCAACCGCAGAATAATCGTAGCAACCTTTGCTTCAAATATTCACCGTGTTCAGCAGATTATTAATACTGCCGCCGCTTTAGGCCGAAAGGTTGCGCTTTCGGGCAGAAGCCTTGAAAATGTTGTTGCTGTGGCAAAAGAGCTGGGTTATATTGATGTGCCTGAGGGTATAATCGTAAATATCGATATGCTCAAACGCTATCCCGAAGATAAAATGGTTATCATTACAACCGGCAGTCAGGGAGAACCCATGTCTGCCCTTACCCGTATGGCTTTTTCCGACCATCGCAGAGTTGAGGTCGGTCCCAACGATTATATTATTATTTCCGCTACACCCATACCCGGTAACGAAAAAACCGTCGGCAAGGTTGTCAATGAGCTGATGAAGCTTGGGGCAGAGGTAATATATGAAAAAATGTATGAGGTTCATGTTTCCGGTCATGCCTGTCAGGAAGAGCTTAAAATGATAATGAACCTTGTAAAGCCAAAATATTTTATACCTGTTCACGGCGAGCAAAAGCACCTGCAAAAGCATAAGCTTTTGGCTGAGTCTATAGGTATTGACAGCAAGAATATAATTATTGCCGACAACGGCGATTTAGTCGAAATGAGCGATAAGGCAATAAAAGTTGCAGGTACTGTTCCGGCAGGCAAAGTTTTTGTTGACGGTTCGGGCGTAGGCGATGTTGGCAACATTGTTCTGCGTGACAGAAAGCATTTGTCTGAGGACGGCATTATTATTATTGCCGCATCCATAGAATCGGGTTCAGGTTATATAGTTTCCGGTCCCGATATTATAACAAGGGGCTTCGTCTATGTGAAAGAGGCAGAAGAGCTGATTGAAGAAGCCAAGGCCATAGCTTTTGATACGCTTGAAGACAGACTTATGCGTGCGCCTAATGATATCATGGCGGCAAAAACAAAGGTCAGAGACGCTGTTTCATCCTTTGTTTATGAACGCACAAGGCGCAGTCCGATGATTGTCCCCATTATTATGGAGGTGTAAACCTTGCGCCGCTTTATTAAAAACAACATTGTTATTTTCGAAATATTGGCTGTTTCGCTTTTCATGAGCCTTGTCACCTTTAAGTATGATAAAACCGTAGCTTTTATTGAGCTTGCGATTTTGTTGGCTCTTGCCTCTTTTGCTGTTATAAGCAATATTTTGGGTGCTAAGCATGGGGGAGAAATGCTTTCGGGGCTTAATACTGCCTTGGATTTTTCCGAAAAACAGAACCTTGAGAAATTTCCTTTGCCTGTGCTTGTCACTACGGCAAACGGCAGAATACTCTGGTTTAATGCGCTCTTTAACTCAAGAGTTGTTAAAGAACGCAGGATTATAAGCGACGATGTTACGCAGTTTTTAAGCGGACACACAGTGGAAGATATTTTGGCTAACGACAGGCTGTTTACCGATATTGATGAAAACTCTTATTCGGTTTATCCTTTTTATATTACTGTCAGAGGCGAAGCGGCATATGCCCTGATATTCTCCGATGAAACCGAAATGCGTAAAACTTATTATGAATATTGCCTTTCACGGCCTAATGTTATGCTCATAAGCATAGATAATTTAGATGAAATTATGCAGAGCTATCCCGACGGTGATTTTGACGCTATGCGTAGCCGTGCGGAAAAGCTTATAGATACATGGCTTGCAGATTACGGCTGTCTTATGCGTAAGCTCGGCGAGGGCAGATTTGTTGTGGTTTGCGAAGAGCGTGATCTCATAAGCATGATAGAGCGTAAGTTTGATATTCTGGATTCTATTCGCAGCTATGAATACGACGGTAAAGTGGTTGGAATAACCCTTTCTATAGGTGTAGGCAAGGGTCAGACTCTGCGAGAGGGCGAGCAAAACGCCCGTCAGGCTGTTGATATGGCTGTCGGCAGGGGCGGCGACCAGGCGGCGGTTCTCCGAGCGGACGGATACGAGTTCTTCGGCGGCGTTTCAAAGGGCGTAGAAAAGCGAAGCAAGGCAAGAACAAGAATAGTGGCCTCTGCTATACAAAAGCTCATAGAAAACAGCTCCGATGTTTTGGTTATGGGACACAGATTTTCGGACTTGGACAGCGTAGGCTCAGGCGTAGGTATTGTTTGTGCCGCAAAAGCTGTTGGCAAATCTGCGAAAATTGTCGTAAACCACAAACAGTCTTTAGCTCAGTCCCTGATTAATATGGTTGATGAAAACATCGGCAATATTTTCATTTCTCCCGAAGAAGCTCTCAAAGAGCTTGATAAAAGAACCTTGCTTGTGATAGTTGATACTCACCGTTGCGAAGTTTTGGAGAGCGCAGAGCTTTATAAGGCGGCTAAAACAGTGGTTGTTATTGACCATCACAGAAAAAATGTTGATTTTATAAACAATTCAATCGTTTTTCAGCATGACCCCAATGCTTCTTCAGCAAGCGAAATGGTGTCGGAAATGCTTCAGTATATGCCCGTTAAGCCTAAGATTACTCCCACCGATGCCAATGCAATGTTGGCAGGCATAATGCTCGATACCCGCAATTTTGCTCTTAAAACAGGTGTCAGAACCTTTGAAGCGGCGGCTTTCCTGCGCAGTAAAGGAGCGGATACTGTTAAAGTTCATCGTTTATTTATGAATAAAATGGAAAACTTTAAGCTGCGTAACAATATTATAGCTTCCTGCGAAACATACAGAGACTGTGCCATAGCTTTTGCAGATATTGAGTCTGATGATATCCGCACGATTACCTCTCAGGCGGCGGATGAGCTTTTGAACATAGACGGAGTTAAGGCTTCTTTTGCCATGTTTGACGCAGGTGGAACAATGAATATTTCAGCCCGTTCCCTCGGTGATATTAATGTGCAGTTGATTATGGAGAAATTGGGCGGCGGCGGCCACCAAACAATGGCTGCGGCTCAGTTGACAGGCTGCGACAGAGATACGGCAAAAACGAGGCTTTGCGCTGCGATTGATGAATATTTTGAACATATGTAAATATATAGTAGAAGCGCAAAACTTGCGGTTATGCGAATTTTCCGTTTTTTCGGTTGTTACCTAAATGTAATTATTTGTAACCCTCTAAATATTTGACTAATTCAATAAAAAATGCTACAATACAAGGAATAAATAATTGTAATTTTATTCAGGACGGAGCAAGATATGATTAACAGTGAAAACTTATGCATGAGCTGTATGCGTGAAATAGGCGATGCTGAGCAGTGCCCCTATTGCGGATATCATATTGATACGCCGCAGATTTCGCCTTATCTGCCTGTCAGAACGGTTGTAGCTAACCGCTACCTTGTGGGCAAGCTGTTAGAGTATAACGGCGACGGTGCGACATACATTGCATGGGATATTAACGGACAAAAGCCGGTTAAAATCAGGGAGTTTTTGCCCGATACTCTTTGTAGCAGAAAACCCGGCGAAAAACAGGTTTTGATTATGTCCGGCTGCGAAATTACTTTTAACGACTGTATGTCGGATTTCCTTGAACTCTGGCGCAAGCTGACCCGTATGAGCGGTCTTTCAGCCCTTGAAAATGTGTACGAGGTTTTTGAAGAAAATTCTACAGCATATGCAATTTGCGAATATGTTGAAAGCATTAGCCTGCGTGATTATCTTTTGCGCAATAAGGCCGGCTATATTTCATGGGAGCGCGCAAGAAGCCTGTTTATGCCTGTGCTTTCTACATTGGGTATGCTTCACACATCGGGCATTATTCATCGAGGCGTTTCTCCCGTTACTCTCCAAATCGGACGAGACGGTAAAATGCGCCTCAGCGGATTCAGTATCTGGCAGGCAAGAACCGCAAGAGGAGACCTCACGGCTCAGCTTTTCCCCGGATATGCTGCGGTTGAACAGTATGGATTTGAGGGCAAGCAAGGTCCTTGGACAGATATTTATTCCTTTGCGGCAACCCTTTACCGAGCACTTATCGGCTCAGACCCGGTTGAAGCAACAGAGCGTTTGACAAATGACAGGCTGATGGTGCCCGGCAAATTTGCCGAACAGCTGCCTGCCTATGTTATAAACGGCTTGATTAATGCGTTGCAGATTTTGCCGGAGGACAGAACCCGCTCTGTTGAGCAGCTTCGTGCAGAGCTTTCCGCATCGCCGACTGCTACTGTTTCAAGCGAGCTTGGCAGTGCAACCGGCGCCGTGCCACCCATTAAAAAGGAACCTGTCAGAAAGCCTGCTGAAAGAACTTCCGTAAAGAAAAAATCTGCAAAAATGGAGAGTAGTCTCTCGCAAAACAAACTTCTTATAATAAAAACAACACTTATCAGCGCAATTGTTTGCCTGCTGATTTTCTTGATTGTTGTTCTTGCGGCCGGCGATAAATTAGGAATTACAAATCAAGAACCGGAAACAGAAATCACAACAGGCAACGAGTTAGTGCCTGTGCCTTATCTTGTTGATAGAAACTATTCCGAGGTTATGGCAACTCCTTACTGGACTAACGATTTTGTCTTTGAAAAGGTTGAAGAATACAGTGATACTGTGATGAAAGGAAGCATTATTTCTCAGAGCATTGCCGCTAACACTCAGGTTAATGCAGGCACAAAAATTGTTCTCACTGTTTCTCTCGGCGTTGAGCAGTTTGAGCTGCCGAATGTTGTGGGTATGGAATATGAGGATGCCAAAGCTCTGCTTAAAGAACGCAAGTTCACTGTTTCTCGCGAATATGTAGATAACGACGGTACACATACTGCAGGAGAAGTACAGTCTGTAGTAAATTTGGTTGTAGGTAAATCTTATCCCAAGGGAACGGAAGTAACTGTTCTTGTTTGGGATGAAGCTCCGACGCAGAAGCCGACATTATTCCCGATATTCGGAACCACAACAGCTCCCGAAGCAACAACTGATGCCGGTGAATCTACAGAGCAGCAGATTCCCGAAACACCGACCGATAGCGAAACACCTCCCGAAGAACCCGGCGGAGAAGTTTCCCAAGATTAAAGCTTAACAGCAAAAATAAAGCTCGATCGCAATTTTGCAATCGAGCTTTTATGTTATCATTTTTTATTTGCTCATCATTTCTTGGATAAGCTCCTGTACCTTTGATGTTACCTCTTCAACGGCAACTTTCATTGAAATAGTCTTATCTCTTGAAACAATCTCGCAAACGCCGTCCTTGAGGTTTCTGGGGCTTGCGATAACTCTAAGCGGAACACCGATAAGGTCAGCATCGGAGAACATCACGCCTGCGCTTACGCTTCTGTCATCGTAAATAACTTCGATTCCTGCTTTTTGCATTTCATCGTAGAGCTTGTCCGCACATTCGTGAGCCTCTGCATTGTCAGCTCTCATACAGCAAAGATGAACCTGCCAGGGGGCAATAGCCATGGGCCATATGGGGCCGTAATCGTCATGGTAAACTTCGCATACGCTTGCCGCAAGTCTGCCTACTCCGATGCCGTAGCAGCCCATAATGGGATACTGTGCTTTACCGTTGCTGTCAAGATACTGCATACCCATAGCTTTAGTGTATTTTGTGCCGAGCTGGAATATGTTGCCAACCTCAATACCACGGTTAATTGTAACGCTGTGTTTGCCGCACTGGGGGCAGATGCCGCCGTTTTTGATTGCCGCAACATCGCAGTAATCAACTTCTCCAAGGTCACGCTCAATGTTGAGACCTGTGTAGTGGTAATCAGCCTCGTTTGCGCCGCAGGAAAGATTTGTTGCGCCCTTGAGCGAGCCGTCGATAACAACTGTGATTCTCTCGTCCATATTGTAGGGACCGATAAAGCCTGCAATAAGGCCGCAGCCGTCAACAATTTCAGCAGGGTGAATTTCACAGCCTACAGTGTTGCGAAGCTTAGTTTCATTAACCTCAAGGTCGCCTCTGACAAAAGCGACAATATAGCTGTCATCTGCATTGCGCTGGTAAACAACGGCCTTGCAGGATTTTTCAAGGGGAGAGTTAAGGAATGAGCAAATATCCTCGATTGTGTGAATGTCGGGTGTGTGTACCTTTGTAAGCTCTTCAAGAACTGCGTCTGCTTCGTTTTCAACAATGCAGGGAGCGGCTTCAATGTTTGCTCGGAAATCACATTCTCCGCAAACAGCAATGCTGTCTTCGCCGACGGGAGTGAGGAGCATATATTCGTGGGAAACACTGCCGCCCATCATGCCTGAGTCGGATTTAACGGTTACGACCTCAGGAATACCGCATCGAGCGAAAATACGATTGTAAGCATCATAGCATTTCTGATAGTATTCCTCCAAATCCTCCTGTGAGGTGTGGAAAGAATAAGCGTCCTTCATTGTAAATTCACGAACTCGTATAAGACCTGCACGGGGTCTGCCCTCATCACGGAATTTGGTCTGAATCTGATAAATCATGAAAGGATATTTCTGGTAGCTGTTTGCATATTCACGAACAAGCTGAACAGCGGCTTCCTCGTGAGTCATGCCGAGAACATAAGGGTTTTTGCTCCTGTCTTCAAAGCGAACAAGCTCACTGCCTATGGAAGAGTATCTGCCGCTTTCCTCCCAAAGAGAGGCGGGCATAACAACGGGAAACTGCACTTCCTGTCCGTCAATAGCGTCCATTTCTTCTCTGATAATCTGTTCGATTTTCTTAGTGATTCTACGAAGTGGAGGGAAAGATGAATAAATGCCGTTTGCAACATTTTTAATGTAGCCGCCTCTGACTGTAAGAGCATGGCTGTCGATAACGCAGTCGGACGGTCTTTCCTTAAATCTCTCACCAACAAGTTTGTCAAGTTTCATTTGTAAAATTGCCTCCGTATTTAAAATGCAAAATATTTTTCTTTTGTTTTTATAGTATTCAGCTCTCTATTGCAAAGTTGTCGTAAGCCGGAACAAGAGCAAGGTTGAACCAATCTTTAAAATCGGTCAGTTTATTAACTGAATATTTGCCGCCGCAGGATGCGAGAGAGATGAGCATAATAACATTTAATAATACAGCAGTAAATCTTTTTATCTTTTTCATGGGCTTCTTCTGTGTTCAATTATTATACCAGCCTAAATATTTTACACATTATATTGCAAAGTGTCAACTTGTAAATTGACATTATTTTTGGGCTTTGATATAATTTTTTCGGTGGTGATACAAAATGGAAGAAAAATATCAGCGAACGGCAATGCTTTTAGGCGAAAAAAACATAGAAAAGCTTGGCTCGTCCTCTGTTTTGCTCTTCGGAGTAGGCGGTGTGGGCTCTTTTGCTGCAGAAGCTCTGGCAAGAGCAGGAGTAGGCAAAATTGGCCTTTGTGATAACGATACAGTTTCTGTTTCTAATCTTAACCGTCAGCTTGTAGCCTTAGAATCAACCGTGGGACAAAAGAAGGTTGAGGTTATGGCTCGGCGCATTAAGGATATAAACAAGGATATTGAGGTTGTAGCTTATCCTTGCTTTTTCAGCTTGGAAACTGCCGATAAATTTAATTTCAGCGAATACAATTATATCGTTGACGCTATAGATACGGTTACTTCAAAGCTTCTGCTTGTTAAAACGGCAAAAGAGATTAATGTACCGATTATAAGCTGTATGGGTACAGGCAATAAGCTTGACCCGACTGCTCTTAATGTAACCGATATTAAAAAGACAAGCGGCTGCCCTTTGGCTCGTGTTATGCGCCGGGAATTGAAAGCTTTGGGAATAGATTCTTTAAAGGTGGTTTACTCAACAGAGCAGCCCTTAAAGCCTCTCTTTCAGCCTGAGGGAGAGGCTCGCCGTGCAACACCGGGCAGCGTCTCTTTTGTGCCGTCTGCGGCAGGGATTATAGCGGCAGGGGAAGTAATCAAAGATTTAATAAAGTAGCTTTTATTTCAGCATTGATTTGATAATATCATAATCATTTTTAAACTGATGTGCGTTAATGCCTAAAGCTCGTGCAGCGAGAACATTGTCCTTGCGGTCGTCTATAAACAGACATTCTTCAGCTTTGAGATTGTATGTTTTTAAAAGATGCTCATAAATTCCTCTGTCCGGTTTAATGATATGAATATCGGCAGAAACTACAACTCCGTCAAAAGAATCAAGGTCGAAGTGACGGGGAAAATAATCATAAAAATTTACACTTGCATTGGAAAGAATATAAACACCGTATCCTGCTTTCTTTACAAACTCAAAAAACTCCTTGGCTCCGTCAAGAGGCACCATGGAATAATCCCATTCATTTATTATTTTTTTCAGTGAGCCGTGATATTTTTCGGGTATTCTTCCTGCTACTCTGTTATACATTTCTTCAACCGTAATGTTGCCTAAATCACGCTGTATCCATTCTTCGCCGTCAAAAAGCTCCCTTTTTATAGTGGCTTTTTCCTCTTCGCTGCTGCAAAAACGGTCGAGAGGCTCTGACGGATTGAAATCCAAAAGAACATTGCCCATATCAAAAATTATGTTTTTAATCAAGTTAATCACTCCATGATAAAATTTTTAAAATAAATTTATGGAAAAGAGTAAGGAAAAGAGGTAACTGTATGTCTGCTATGAATATAATTTCGCTCTTTGGTGGCCTGGCATTTTTCCTTTTCGGCATGAACACAATGGGTTCGGCTCTGGAAAAGAGGGCAGGCGGTCAGCTTAAAACCGTGCTCGGCAAGCTGACCTCAAATAAGTTCAAAGGCTTTTTGCTCGGTATTATTGTTACGGCAATTATACAGTCCTCCTCTGCAACAACCGTAATGGTAGTGGGCTTTGTCAACTCAGGTATAATGCAGTTAGGACAAGCTATAGGCATAATAATGGGCGCCAATATAGGCACCTCCGTTACCTCATGGCTGCTCAGCTTAACAGGTATAGAGGGCGAAAGCTTCTGGATTACTCTTATGAAACCGGAATCTTTTGTTCCCGTGCTGGCTCTTATCGGTGCAGTTCTCTATGTATTTATAAAGGACACAAAGAGGAAAGATATCGGTCTAATTCTCCTTGGCTTTTCTATTCTCATGTTCGGTATGGAAACCATGTCCGACGCAGTCAAGCCCTTAGCTGATGAACCGTGGTTTGCAAACGCTTTAGTGCTGTTTTCAAACCCCGTCTTAGGCGTTGTTATGGGTGCTGTTATCACGGGCGTTATTCAGTCTTCTTCAGCGTCTGTTGGTATTTTGCAGGCTCTTTCAATGACGGGTGCTGTCAGCTATACTACGGCAATTCCCATAATTATGGGCCAGAATATAGGCACTTGCCTTACTGCCATTATCTCTTGTGCAGGTGCAAACAAAAACGCAAAGCGTGCGGCTTTTGTTCACCTCTATTTTAATATTATCTCAACTCTGATTATGCTTCCTCTGTTTTGGATAATTAAGAGCGTTGCGGATATTGAAATGCTTAATTCTGCGGTTACTCCGTTTAGTATAGCTCTGCTTCACACGGGCTTTAATGCGGCCGCAGTTTTGATTCTTTTCCCGATGTCCAAGCTGCTTGAAAAATTAGCTTGCATTACTGTCAGAGATAAATCTGAGGATGATGAAAAGAATATTTTGCTGGATGAGCGCCTTTTCAGCACTCCTGCCGTTGCTGTTGCACAGAGCAGAGCCGTTACGGAAAAAATGGCTCAGCTTAGTATGAATATATTAATTGATGCTATGGATATGTTTGAGAATTATGATGAAAAGATAGCCGAGAAAATACGAAAAGGCGAAAAGAAAGCCGATGTTTATGAAGATACTTTGGGAGACTATCTTGTCAAGCTCAGCACCTGCGATTTGAGCGATAGCGATAACAGAGATGTAACCATGCAGCTCCATATGATAGGGGATTTGGAACGCTTGAGTGACCATGCTCTGAATATATTGGAGTCTGCCGAGGAACTCCGTGAAAAGAAAATGGATTTTTCCGGTCAAGCAAAAAAAGAAATGCGGAATATCATAGCCGCAACTACGGAGATTCTAAATCTTTCCGTAAAATCATTCATTAGTAATGACCTTGAGAGCGCCGCTCTTGTCGAACCTCTTGAGCAGGTTATAGATAAGCTCAAAATGACTATGAAAAACAGCCATGTTGAGCGTCTGCGCCGCAATGAATGTACAATAGAGCAGGGCTTCGTGTTTAATGATATTATCACAAACTTGGAGCGTGTTTCCGACCACTGCTCCAATATTGCCGTTTGCTTGATTGAAACTGCAAATGATCGCTTTGATATGCATAAATATCTTAAAACGGTTAAAAAGGAAGATGAAAATTTCAAGAAGAATTACGAGATGTTTGCGCTAAAATATTCAGTTTAATATTTTTTTGATTTCTTCAATACAATTCTGAGTGGATATATTTATCAGCTTGTGGGCGTCTGTGCCTACATTGAATATAATGCCTGTTTCTCTGCCGATGTTGTACATCTTTCTGTAAAATTTCGGAAAATGGGGGATAACATTGAGATTGAGCTCAAATGCAGTTTCGTGCATTTGAGCTTTTTTGAATAAGTCGCCGATTTCGTTTTCTGTAAAACAATCGGGTACGCTTCCTTTTTCAAAGCTGACAGAGCCGTTTGACATATTTACTAAATATTCATCGTGGAACGGATGGGCAATGCAGTCCGCACGGTCGGATTCAATAAGTGCGGTTAAAACTGATATCATGTGATTTTTATATCCCAACGGGCTTTTATCTTCGGGGTGCTCCCAACCGGCGACATGATAGTGGTTGTGTGCCCAAAGGCGGTAATCAAGCTCCGGCTTTTCATTTTGGAAAGTGAATTTGTTTATGCCGTAAGCAGAAAGCTCAGCTCCGACAAGAATCTTGATTTTTTTGTCAGCTTCAGCAACTTTTGCCTTTAAATCGGCGATATTATGTCTGAAATCATCATTTTCAATAAGTACATGGTCGGTTATGGCAATAGTTTCAAGACCGGCTTTTTCTGCCGCCTTGATAATAGCGTCAAACTCCATTTCAGGGTTTGCACACCTTGAAAAAGCAGAGTGAATATGCAGGTTTTGTTTTGTTAAAATGTCAATATCGTATGTCTTTTCGTGAAAATACATTATACTGTTTCTCCTATACAGCAGTCATCTTCGACCGCTGTTATTTTTATGTTGTAAAATTCTCCGCATTCAGCGCCTGAGATGATTTTTACGGGTGTGTAGTTGGCGGTGTAGCCGTTGCAGCTGCCGTCGTCTTCCTTGGTTTCCGCAAGCACTTCAACGGTTTTGCCGATTTGCGCTCTTAAAAATGCGGTGCGTATTTCGTTGGCGGCATCTGCCATTCTTTGGGCTCGCTCCTGCTTTGTCTTTTTGTCCTGCTGGTCGGGAAAGCTTGCCGCTCTTGTGCCGATACGGACCGAGTAGGGGAATACATGAACCTTTTCAAAACCTATAGCTTTGACAAATTCAAGGGACTGATTAAATTCATCGTCTGTTTCTCCTGCAAATCCTACCATAACATCAGTTGTAATTGTGCAGTCCTTGAAGCTTGCCCGCAAATCGGCGCAAATTCGAGCGTATTCCGCCGCATCGTAGTAGCGGTTCATTCTTTTCAGCGTTTCAGTACAGCCGCTTTGAAGAGAAATATGGAATTGAGGGCAAAGCTTTTCTTGCCTTTTCAGCCCTTTAATCATTTCTTCCGTCATGTGGTCGGGCTCTAATGAGCCTAAACGCACCCGTTTAATTCCGTCTACACTGCAAACTGCGTCAACGGCGTCACATAATGTTAAGCCGGTATCTGTGCCGTAGGAGGAGAGATTAATTCCCACAAGCACAATTTCACGATAGCCGTTGGCCGCAAGGGCTTGAGCTTCTTTCTTTATGTCGGCAAGCGCTTTTGAACGCACGCGGCCTCTTGCATAGGGAATAATGCAATAAGAGCAAAAACGGTTGCAGCCGTCTTCAATTTTTATTGCCGCTCTTGTCCTTTCATCAAAGCTGCTTATGGAGCAGGGCGAGAATTTATCACCGCTTTGATGCTGCCGGGTTTTGATTGTTCTTTGGCGGTTCGCCAAATATTCTTTAATCATTTGCGGAAGCTTTTCGTTGCTGTGGTTTCCTGCAACAATGTCTGCTTGGATAAGCTCCTGTGCAGCGTTCGGGTAAGCTTGGGGCATACAGCCTGTGAGCACAACAACGCTGTCGGAATGTAAACGCTTAAAATGGCGCACAGCCTGACGGGTTTTCTTGTCGCTTTCTGCCGTTACGGTGCATGAGTTTATTATGTAAACATCGGCCTCCTCGCTGTCGGGTACAATTATAAACCCATCTTTTGTGAGAGCCTCGCAGAGAACCTGAGTTTCGTATTGATTAACTTTACAGCCTAATGTGTAAAAAGCAGCCTTCATCATTTTACTCCTAAAGTCTTATTGTCTAAATTTTAATTATACATTGTTTATAAAACTTTATCAATAGAATTTATTGTTAATCTGCTTCATAAATATCTAATATATTCAGTTAGGAGGAATATTTGTGAAACGAAAGGTTATTTCCTGTGTCTGTTTTGTTATGGCTTTGCTTTTGGCTTTTCCTGTCTGTGCCGAAGCAGAGAGCGACAGCGGCGAACTGCCTGTTACCGTAAATGCAAAAGCTGCAGTTCTTATGGATGTTTCAACGGGCAAGGTTCTTGCCGCTGCGAATGAGAATGAAAAGCTTTATCCGGCATCCGTTACTAAGATTATGCCGCTTTTGCTGATTATGGAAGCGATTGATGCAGGGGTGCTAAGCCTCAGCGATGAGGTCGTTGCAAGCGCAACCGCCGCATCTAAGGGCGGCTCTCAAATCTGGCTCAAAGAGGGCGAAACCATGACTGTTGATGAGCTGCTCCGTGCAACGGCGATTTACAGCGCAAATGACGCCTGCTCAGCCTTGGGCGAACATCTTGCGGGCAGTGAGGAGGCTTTTGTTGATATGCTCAATAAACGGGCAAAAGAGCTGGGCATGAACAATACGCATTTTGATAACTGCACCGGGCTTGATGACACAACTACAACTCATCTGACAACGGCTTACGATGTTGCAATCATGTCTGCCGAGCTTTTGAAGCACGAGTTAATACAGCGTTACACAACCGTTTGGATGGATTCCCTGCGAAACGGTGCAACTCAGCTTGTAAACACAAATAAACTCGTGCGCTTTTATGACGGAGCAACAGGGCTTAAAACAGGCAC
This sequence comes from uncultured Oscillospiraceae bacterium, assembly GCA_949297075.1. Lineage (GTDB taxonomy): Bacteria > Bacillota > Clostridia > Oscillospirales > Acutalibacteraceae > UBA8612. Next base: position 19,922 of record CASFRX010000031.1, read on the forward strand.
AACTGCTAAAGCAGGCTGCTGTGTTTCAGCCTCCGCTATGCGTGACGGTACTCATCTTGTTGCGGTTATTATGGGTAGTCCGACGAGCAACGACCGCTTTAACGGCGCAAAAGCTCTGCTTAATTGGGGCTTTGCCAATTATGAAACCGTAACACCTACAGTAGATAAATCCCTTATCGTGCCCATCGGAGTTATAGGCGGAATTCAGGAGAGCTTTACTCCCGTTGTACCGGAATTAAGGCCGATTTTGCTGAAAAAAGGCGATTTTGAACGCTTGGAGCAGAATGTTGACCTTGCGGCGGATGTTGCGGCTCCCGTAGAAACGGGACAACGTGTGGGAACTATAAAATTCATCCTGGACGGCGAAACGGTAGGGGAATATCCCCTCACTGCTCCTCATGCTGTGGAAGAATTGACCATATTTGAGGTTTTGCGCCGTTTTTTGTGCTCTTTTGAGTGCTTAATAAAAGATGAGAGCTAAAAAGTTGTAAAAAATATAAAAAATTTATGCAAATCATCTTGCAATAGTTTAAAATATCGGTTAAAATAAACAAAAATATATGTATCAGTTAAGGAGTATTTGCGGCACGGCTTTTTCTACCTCGTGTCACAAGGTGACAATTTCTATGGCAATTAAACTCAACCCCTCCTATGTCGGCAAAGCTGCAACCGGCAAGGAGCTCAAAGCAATCGAATCCGAAATTTTAAAGGCTCACGAAGCTCTCCATAACGGCACAGGCGCAGGCAACGATTTCCTCGGCTGGCTCGATTTGCCCGTTAATTACGATAAAGCGGAGTTTGAAGCTATCAAATCTGCTGCGGCAAAAATTCGCAGCGATTCAAAGGCTCTCGTTGTTATCGGTATTGGCGGCTCATATCTCGGGGCTCGTGCGGCTATCGAATTTTGCAAGTCGGCAAACTACAATTTGCTTTGCAAGGATACACCTCAGATTTTCTTCACAGGTAACACAATAAGCTCTTCCTCGGTTTCAGAGGTTATGGAGCTTATCAACGGCAAAGATTTTTCAATCAATGTTATTTCCAAGAGCGGCACTACTACCGAGCCTGCCGTTGCTTTCCGTGTTTTCAAAGAAATTCTTGAAGCAAAATACGGCAAGGAAGAAGCTGCAAAGCGTATATATGTTACAACCGATAAGGCACGAGGCACTCTCAAGAGCCTTGCAGATAAAGAGGGCTATCAGACCTTTGTTGTGCCGGACGATGTCGGCGGCCGTTATTCAGTGCTCACAGCTGTAGGTTTGCTGCCTATTGCTGCCGCAGGTATTGATATTGACGCTCTTATGCAGGGTGCGGCAGACGCAAGAGAAAAATATTCCGTTCCTTCAATAGATAATGATTGCTACAAGTATGCTGCAATGCGCAACCTGCTTTACCGCAGCGGTAAAAAAGTTGAAATGTTCGTCAGCTACGAGCCGTCATTCACCCTTATGTGCGAATGGCTCAAACAGCTCTACGGAGAGAGCGAGGGCAAACAGCTAAAGGGTCTCTATCCTTCTTCAGCGATTTATTCTACTGATCTTCATTCATTGGGTCAATATGTCCAAGAGGGCGAAAGGCTTATGTTTGAAACAGTAGTCTATGTCGATAAACCTAAGACAGATGTTGACATTAAAGAAGATCCCGAAAATGTTGACGGTCTTAACTTCCTTGCAGGCAAAACGGTTTCTTTCGTAAACCGCAAAGCTTTCGAGGGAACTCTTTTAGCACATACTGACGGCGATGTTCCCAATATTGTGCTCGAAATTCCGGAAATGAACGAATATGTTTTGGGCGAGCTTATTTTCTTCTTTGAAAAAGCTTGTGCAATTTCAGGCTATGTGCTTGGCGTTAATCCTTTCGATCAGCCCGGCGTAGAAAGCTACAAGAAGAATATGTTTGCGTTGCTGGGCAAGCCCGGTTACGAAGATATGAGAGCAGAGCTGGAAGCAAAGCTGAAGTAAAAAATACACATATTAAGGAGAAATAATTATGGTAAAACTCATTCTCGGTCACAAAGGCTCAGGCAAAACAAAGAAGCTCATCGATCTTGTTAATGCAGCAGTCGAGGCTTCTAACGGCAATGTTGTTTGTGTTGAAAAAGAGCCTCTTCTCACTCTTGACATCACACACCGTGCAAGACTTACAGCGACCGATGACTATAAAGTAAGCGGTTACGATGCATTCTACGGCTTCCTTGCAGGCATCTGTGCAAGAGACCACGATATTACAGATATTTTTGTTGATGCAACTCTTCGCATCGGCGGCAGAGATTATGAGAAGCTTGCTGATTTCATCGAAAAGATTGCTGAGCTCTCCAAGATTACAGAGCATGATATCACTCTCACAGTATCCGCTGATAAGGAGGAAATTCCCGCTCGTGCTTTTGAGTTCTGCGAAGTTCTGTAAAGTTCTCCAAAACTAAATAAAATAATCTTGACAAAATAAGATTTTAAAGGTATAATGTTTTCTGCGTGTTATCCGGCGCAGCCTTTACAGCGCTGTGAGGGAGGTTAAAAAACAGTGTTTTTAGAGCTTGAACCCATTTTTAACAACATAGGCGAAAAACTTGAGTTTGATTATGAGATGGATCTTTCAGCTCTCGAAATCAGTTCTTTATATCCTTTCCCAAAGCCGGTTAAAATCAGCGGTTGTGTTTTCAATCGTGCAGGCGTTGTTCAGCTTCAGGCTCAGGTTGAGCTTGAGTTTGATGCGCCGTGCGATTTATGTGCGCAGCAAACAGTTACACCTCTTACTATTCCCGTTTCTCATGTTCTGGTCACCTCGCTCAATAACGAGGAGAACGATGAGTTGATTCTTCTTGAGTCATTCCGGTTCGACCTTGACCAACTCGTTACGGAGGATATTTTGCTCAGTCTGCCCTCAAGGCATCTGTGCAAAGAGGATTGCAAGGGAGTTTGCCAATATTGCGGCAAAAACCTTAATCACGACTCATGCAACTGTTCTGCTCCGTTAGACCCTCGTCTGGCGGTTTTAAGGCAGTTGTTGGATAATAACGATGAGTAGAAGTTACACAGCAGCAAGGAGGTTCCGAAATGGCAGTTCCGAAGAGAAGAGTCTCTAAGGCAAGAAGAGACAAAAGACGCAGCAGCGTATGGAAGCTTGATGCACCTGAGCTGGTCAAGTGCCCCAAGTGCGGTGAGTATAAGAGACCGCACAGACTGTGTCCCAACTGTGGCTATTATAATGGCAGACAGGTAATTGATACAGAGGCATAAGCTTTAAGGCAGGGAGAGCTTTTCTCTCTGCCTTTTGCTTTTTTCAAACATAACAAAGTTTTAGGAGCATTAAGAGTGAGTGTAAAAATCAGCGGTGTTGAGCCGAATTCAGTTTGCGCTAAAAAAATAGCGGCGGGTGATCTTTTGCTCGCCGTTAATTCTCATGAGATTAACGATGTGCTAGACTACCGCTTTTATACCAGCGCCTGCAAATTGAAGCTCGAAATCGAGACGGCAAAAGGTAAACACCGCACCGTTAAGGTGAAAAAAGGCGAATACGATGATTTGGGGCTGTGCTTTGAAACCTATTTGATGGATAAGCACCATTCCTGCAAGAATAAGTGCATATTTTGCTTTATCGACCAGATGCCTAAGGGCATGCGTAGCAGCCTTTATTTCAAGGATGATGATTCACGCCTGTCCTTCCTTTTCGGCAATTATGTCACTCTTACCAACTTGACAGACAAGGATATTGACCGCATTATAGAAATGCATATCAGTCCCGTTAATGTTTCCGTTCACACCATGAACCCGGATTTGCGCATTCAGATGATGAAAAATCCTCATGCAGGTGAAAGCTTGCGATATTTGAACAGGCTTGCAGATGCCGGAATTAAGCTGAATACTCAGCTTGTTCTTTGTCCCGGTATCAATGACGGAAAAGAGCTTGAATTCAGCCTTTCTGAGTTGGGTAAACTCTATCCTGCCGTGCAGAGTATAGCCTGCGTGCCGGTTGGCTTGACAAAGCACCGTGATGGTTTGCCTGAGTTAAAGCCATATACAGCTGAAACCGCAAAGGCCGTTATTGACGCAGTGGATGATTTTAACGCACATTTTAAGTTTTTTAAAGGAGAAACTATAGCGTACGCCGCCGATGAATTTTATTTAAAAGCAGATATAGCTATTCCCGATGCCGAATATTATGGCGATTATCCACAGCTTGAAAACGGCGTGGGTATGTGGCGGCTGTTAAAAGAAGAATTTGTTAAAGCACTTGATGAATGTGATTTTAAATTGGAAAAAAAGCGTGCTGTTGCTGTGGCAACAGGAGAGGCGGCTTACGAGCTTATCAATGAGCTTTGCTCTCTTGCGAAAAAACGCTTTGAGAATATAAGAATCAATGTCATTAAAATTAAGAATACATTTTTCGGCGATAGCGTAACCGTCGCCGGTTTGCTGACAGGCCGGGATATTGCGGCTCAGCTCAAAGGGATTGATTTGTGTGATGAGCTTATTATTCCCGATTCTGCCCTGAGAGACGGCGAAGAAGTTTTTCTTGATGACATGACTGTATCTCAGCTTTCCGAAGCCTTGGGTGTGCCTGTGGTTTCATCAAAGGCGGACGGATATGAGCTGTTGGAGAAATTATTGGGAATTGAAGTTTAAAATAAAGGAAGTGAGCATATGTCAAAGCCCATAGTTGCTGTTGTAGGTCGCCCGAATGTGGGTAAATCAACCCTTTTTAATAAGCTTTGCGGTAAAAGGCTTTCTATTGTTGATGATACTCCGGGTGTAACCCGCGACAGAATTTACGGTGAATGTGAATGGCTTAACAGATACATGGTGCTTGTTGATACAGGCGGTATCGAGCCCTATTCAGACGATATTATTCTTTCTCAGATGCGCCGTCAGGCTCAGCTTGCCATAGACAGCGCAGATGTTATTGTTTTGGTTTGCGATGTTCGTACGGGTGTTGTTGCGGCTGATGAAGAGGTTGCGGCAATGCTTCAAAAAAGCGGTAAGCCCATCGTTCTTTGCGTTAATAAGTGCGATTCCATCGGTGAACCTCCGCTTGAGTTTTACGAGTTTTATAATCTCGGCTTAGGTGACCCAATAGCAGTATCTTCGGTTCACGGCCACGGCACAGGCGATTTGCTCGACGCTATTCTCTCCTATGTTCCGGAAGAAAATGAAGAGGAAGAAGAGGACGATACAATTAAGGTTGCTATTATCGGTAAACCTAATGTGGGCAAATCTTCTCTTGTCAACAGCGTTTCGGGTGAAGAACGAGCTATCGTTTCCGATATTGCAGGCACAACCCGTGATGCAACTGATACTTTGATTGAAAACGAGCACGGCAAGTATATTCTTATTGATACTGCGGGTCTACGGCGCAAGAGCAAGGTTGAAGACGCTATAGAAAAATACTCTGTTCTTCGTGCAAGAATGGCTGTTGAAAGGGCTACCGTTTGCGTTATTATGATTGATGCTCAGGAGGGCTTTACCGAGCAGGATTCAAAGGTTGCAGGAATTGCGCACGAAATGGGTAAGGCTTGCATTATAGCGGTTAATAAGTGGGACGCTGTTGAAAAAGACGGCAAAACCATGGATTCCTACCGCAAAAAGCTGATGAATGATTTTTCTTTCATGTCCTATGCACCTATTATTTTTATTTCCGCAAAAACAGGTCAGCGTATTGACAGGCTTTTCGAGCTTATCAATTTTGTCGATGCTCAGAACGCCATGCGCATTTCAACCGGTAAGCTCAATGCAGTTCTTGCAGATGCTACGGCAAGAGTTCAGCCCCCCACCGATAAGGGCAGAAGGCTGAAGATTTACTATATGACTCAGGCGTCTACCCGTCCGCCAACCTTTGTTTGCTTTGTAAACCGCAAGGATTTGTTCCATTACAGCTATCAGAGGTATCTTGATAACCAGATTCGTGAGGTTTTCGGCCTTGAGGGCACTCCCACTCGATTTGTTATTCACGAGAGGGAAGAAAAGAAAAAATCCAAGTAAAATTATCTTTCAGCTCAGCACTGTTTATATATGTGCTGAGCTGAATTTTTTGCGGCTGTGTTCCGAAAGCCATTTCAGAGCTTTTTTCGTTTATTCTCACTATCGCTGCGGCGCTTAATGTTGCGCAGAATATGATTGCAGTTATAGCCATATAATACTTAATCAGCTTTTTCATTATGCTTTTGCCTCCTCAAGCATGGTTGCCAAGGCATCTCCAAGCAGTCTTCCTGAATATGCCGCTTCTTCCAAGGTGTTTGCACAGCTTCCCATTTCTACAAGGAGATTGTTTCTCGAGCAATCCATGTTGTATTTGCGTTGGCAGAAGTATATTGGACGCATAAGTCCGGGATATTTTTCTTCACAAACACTCTGAAGTCTGAGCGCAAATGTGAGGTTATACTCCCATTCGGGAAAGTCTGTAACCTTGCCTTCTTCACAGCCTGTAATAATCATAATCTGAGCTGCTTTTTTACCCATTATTGTTGATGTGGGCTTAATTCTAACCCCTCTATCCGTTTCAATAGCATCTCTGTGTATGTCAAGCACTACCTGAATTGAGGGATATTCTTTTAAATATTTTTCAACGCTTTTCCGTGAGTGGGCATATGCACCTGTGTATTTTACATCGTGGATTTCCGTGTCGTGTATAACGGTGAAGCCGTGTTTTTCAAGCTGTTCTTTTATTTCCATGCCTACACGCACCATGTTTCTGTCAGATGAGTTGCTGCGGGTGATGTATCCTTGGGCATACCATCCGCGGTCAAGCATCTCGTAGCTTTCCGTAGTGTGTGTATGAAATATTAAAACCGCAGGTTGGCTTTTGTCGGTTATTTTAATTTCGGGGGCAGCCTCGTAGTATTTGAGGAGATTAATGTTTTGCTGAGTTTGGGTGTTGTTTCTCACCCAAATATTGCCTATTTTTGCCTTTGCACCGCTTCCGTCATATTCCCGTTCGCTTATTTTGCCGTCCTCTTTTTCGCTTTCGGCTTTTTCTTCTGCGGCGGCAATGAGCTGTAATATATCTTCCGGTGTTTTTGTCAGTTCGTTAATCGGTTTTGCTGTGTAAACAGTATCGTCAGGTTCTGCTTTAGTGTCACTGCTGAATTTATTAATTAAAGAAAAGAACGGTTTAGCGTCTGTCGGTTGAGCTGCTGATAAGCCGCCTAAAATATGATTAAGGTTTAAAGAGGTTGCCGTAATGGCGCAAAGTAAAAAAGCCGCTGTAATAAAGGTCGCTTTTTCGTATGCTTTGCTAATCCTTGTCCTCATATTTTTAAAACCGCCTCTCATAGTTGCTTTATAGCTATTTGTATGATATTATTTATTTGATTATTACATAACGAGCGCCATAAGCTCATCAGGCTGCATATGAGGCTGTAGAGTGGTGTTAATAGCCGCCGCAATGAGTTTTGAGGCGTGTTCTATAAGCAGGTCTATTTCTCGTGGAGTAACCATCATCTTTTCTCCGCTTTTTTCCATTTTGCTCTTGGCTTCTTCTCCAACAAGGTCGCAGGCAAGGGTGATAGCGTCAACAACCGTGGGCACACCGATTGAAATTACCGGTACACCTACTGTCTCTTTGCTTATTTCTGCCCTTGCATTTCCGACTCCTGAGCCGGGAGAAATGCCCGTGTTGCAAAGCTGTACCGTGCAGCCCAGGCGAGAAAGCCGTCGGGAAGCTAAAGCATCAACGGTAATAAGTGCGGCAGGGGATACCTGCTTGACTATGCCTGCAAGAATTTCACCTGTTTCAATGCCGTTTTGACCCAAAACACCGGGAATTATCCTGGCAACAGGCCGAAGATTATCAAGCCCTATAGATTTTTGAAGCTCTTTTCCTATATGCCTTGTGGAAAAAATATAAGAGGCGCATTTCGGACCTAAAGCATCGGGAGTTATTTGGTCGTTACCTAAACCTGCAATAAGTATTAGTCCGTCTTTAGGCAAAAGCTGCCGCAGTTCTTCGGCAATTATTGCAGCGCATTCTTTGAGGTAGCTTGCCGCTTCGCTCATGCTGTCAAGCTCAACGGTGATATATCGCCCCTTTTTTCGCTTTAGCTTTTTTTCTCCGTTTTCGTTTGTTATCTCTATTTTTGTGACCTTGGCAAATTTGTTTGTGTATTCCCGACATTCGATGCCGTTTTCATCAGCTTTTTCGCCGTTTATTTCACGCTGCTCAAGGGCCAAATCTGTTCTTAAATCCATTTTTTACTGCTCCTTTTGTTTATATGTGAATAGTATTTGAAATTTATAGAATATTTTGCATTAAAATTTTAAAAATAACTTGCTTTTTTCTTGAAAAAATGGTAATATACATATCTGTGTGATAGTAAAAGGAGGTGTATCTCATGCCGAACATCAAATCTGCTAAGAAGAGAGTTCTTGTAAACAAGACTAAGGCAGCTCGCAACAAGTCTGCTAACTCTGCTCTTAAAACAGCTATTAAGAAGGCTAACGCAGCAATCGAAGCTAATTCTGCAGAGAAGGATGCTCTTGTAACAGCAGCAGTCAAGAAGATTGACCAGGCAGCAGCAAAAGGCATCATCCACAAGAACAATGCTTCAAGAAAGAAATCTGCTCTTGTAACCAAGGCAAACAAGGCCTAAGGCTGAAGGCTTGTTAATTGGGGCAGAGTTTTCTCTTGCCCCACAGCAGCCTTAAAGCTGCGGTCGACCTGTGCTACCAAAAATTTGGTGGCAGAGGTCGACCGCATTCTTTTTTTGTAAAATTTATTAAATTTTTTGTTTTTGCTTGACTTTGTATTGTATAAAGGTTATAATTTCAATGATATTATTTATAAACTAAAGGAGGATAAACCAATGAAATGTTGTAAAAAAGTTCTCAAAATTGTAGGCGTTATTGCCGCTGTTGCTGCAGCTGTTGCAGGCGTTTACTTTGCAATTACTAAGATTAAGGCAAAGAAAGCTGCCGCAGAGAACGAGGAAGAGTGCTATGTTTCCTGCTCATGCTGTGAAGCTGAATAAGCAAAAAATCAACTGAATGAATTAATAGCTGTAAATCCGAAAAGGACTTACAGCTCTTTTTTGTGTGTGCGGCTTTTAAGTGTTTATAAAGTTTTCAGAGTTTTTCTTGATAAAAGCTCCGCCTAATGCGTAAAAATCGAGATTAGCGGTAATTTCGGCAAAATCTGCGTTTAATTTTGCTATAGCTTCGGGTATTACGGATGCGGTTTCGTTATCTTCATCGTAGCGGTCGAACATATCTTTGATTATCCCGTATACTTCACCGCTGAGTATTTCTTTTGAAGCGTTTGCCGCATCTGAAGTGAGCGGTCTTTTGCTTGCCTTGAAAAAAGCGGAAAGATCTTGCTCTTTTGCATCACTTACAAGGTAATAGAAAGCATATACAGCTCTTTGCGCTTCGTTTAACTTTGAGTAAAAGCTCATGGTGTCCTCTGCTTTTTGGCACTTTGCCTCTAAGCAGAGGGCAACGCCCTCAAACAGAGTGTCGGCAGGAGCGTTTGCAATTATTTCCGCTGTTAAATTGCCGTAAGCTTCCCGCAATTCTTTGTTGTGCTTGGCTTTTGCGATTTGTGCATTTACCTCTTTGCTGTGCATAGAGGCGGCGCTTGCGGCTTTTTTCCAGACAAATGCAGTTATTATAATCAAAACAAAAAGCAGGATATATAAATACCAAAATTCTCGTATGTTTTCAATCATTTTTTCTCCTCACTTGATTAATGCTTTGTAAATATCGCCCTTTTTGAAGCCTGTTGCCTTAGCGGCAAGCTTAGCGGCTTCGCTGGCTGAAATGCCTTTATTTACTTGGTTTTTGGCAAATTCTACGGCTTCTTCCAAGGTTGAAGGTGTTTCTTCCTCCTCAGCTGCACCTTCAATTATTAGCACGATTTCGCCTTTTAAATGGCCGTCTGCAAAATCTTCCGCCGCTTTATAAAGCGTTGAGTGTATAACTTCCTCGTGTATTTTTGTTATCTCTCTGACTATTGCGATTTTGCGGTCGCCGAGAGCAGAAGCCATATCTTTAAGCGTTGCGGGAAGCTTGTGAGGTGCTTCGTAAAAACACATGGTGCGTTTTTCATTTTTTATCTCAGCCAAATGCTCTCTTCGGCTTGCCTTGTTTACGCTCAGAAAGCCCTCAAAAGTAAACCGTTTTGCCGGCATACCCGAAAGAGCGAGCGCAGTTACAAAAGCGCAGGGGCCGGGCACGGAAGCAACGGGAATATTCATTTCGTGGCAGAGGCGCACTAAATCTTCACCGGGGTCAGATACCGCAGGCATTCCCGCATCTGTTACAAGACAGCAGTTTTCGCCGCCTGCAATTCTTGCGGCTATTTGCTCGCTGCGCTCTAAGCGGTTGTGCTCATGGTAGCTCACCATGGGCTTTTTAATTTCAAAGCGGTTGAGCAGTTTTAAAGTTACTCTCGTGTCTTCTGCCGCAATGAAATCGCAGCTTTCAAGCGCCTCTAAGGCTCTGGGCGAAATATCGCCTAAATTTCCTATGGGGGTGCCGACTATATATAATGTTCCCATATTTACCTCTCGGAATATCCGTTGTATATTCGTTCTAATTCTTCTCGATCATTCATGTATAGGTTCTTTTCCGCAGTCAATCCCGGCTTTGCGTCTTTTTTGCCTTCTATCAGCACAAGCCAAGGTGCGCTTTTTTCGTTTTTGCAAACGAATTTAAGTCGTTTAGGCTCAATTCTGTTTTCACGCATCAGGCAGATTATATCTGTCAGCCTTTCGGGCTTGTGGCAGATGCACATTCTGCCTCCCGAACGCAGCAACCAAGCCGATTGAGCCACAATATCTCCGAGTGTGCACATGACCTCGCTTCGGATTATCCTGTGAGGCAAGTCCTCGCAGTCATATCCGCTGCCAAGCTGAAAATAAGGGGGATTGACCGTGAGCAAATCAAAGGCTCCTGCCGCAATAACACAGCGGATTTCTTTTAAATCGCAGTTAAGTATGTTAAGCTTGCCTTGCAGATTACTCATATCTGCCGCTTTCTCCATAAGTTCACAGGCGTCTTTTTGAATTTCAACTGCCGTAACGGGATTTTTAAGCGGCTTTCTCAACATAAGCAGGGGGATAATTCCGCAGCCGCTGCAAAGGTCGCAGGCGGTTTCTTTAAGCTTTATGTTTGCAAAATCATAAAGCAAAAATGCATCGGTGCCAAAGGTGTGAATATCGCTGAGCACAGCGCTTATGCCATTACCCAAAACCTCGATTTTTTCAGCCACATTATCCCTCCTAAAGCGTTGTTAAATCATTATAATATAAATTCCGGTTTCTTGCAAGTGATATATTGTTGCCGTAATATTTAAGGACACCATTCCGTAAAAGAACAGTGTCCTTATATTTATGCTATAGCTCTGATGAGCTCCTGGAATATTACATATATTCTCGTGGACTTAAACCAAAATACGATTTTATCAACAAAGCTTGTGTTATCTTCAAATTTAAGGTGTTCGCTGCCGTCGTCAATAACAAAAGCCTGACTGATGCACATGCCGCCGTCGCCTTTGAGCTCTGCACGAACATAGAGAAAATCTTCAGCGCCTTCAATTTGATCAAGGTCAAGGGTAACGGTTTCACCCTCGGCGATATCCTTTTTCATAATAACCTTGCCGTTTGCAATCCATTGGATTTCACTTGCGTTTTCAGCTGCCGAAGTGATAGTGTGTCCGTTTGTTTCAAGGAGAGTGAACATGGGAACATCATAATCCTTGTTATTGATAACATCAAAACTTTCTTTAGGACCGATTTCAAAATCGTTTCCTCTGAGCTTTCTTGTAACAGCAAAGAATGAGCCGCTCTGCATAGTTTCCTTGATGTTTTCCTGTGTGTTTTCCTCCATCATAAATATGCTGTATGATGAGTCGACTGTTGAGAAAAAGTGAGCGTCTGTGTTGCTGAAGCCAATGACATTTTTGCCGTAGGGCAGGCAGTACATAAGAAGATTATCCCAAAGGATTCTGTCGTAGCCTGTTGTGCCGTTACGCTCGTTGAATACTTCTGTGCCGAGGCAGGATGGATATTTTAAAAGTATATCACCGAAATATTTGATGTTTGCGGGGTCGTTTACTGCGTTTGGATTCTTGTTGGTTTCAAGCCAGTCACCGGGATGGTTAATATGCGAAAGACCGCCGTTTTGCTCAATGAAAGCAACAGCGGTTTCGTAGCCGTTTTCGCCGCCGTCCCATGCGTTACCCACATTTGATGGCAGGAAATAGCCGTTAACATGGCTCTTTGTAAGGGTGATGAATCCGAGCTCGTTTGCGCCTGTAACACAGGTCATGCCCTTGTTTCGTGCTGTGCCGTCATAAAGGGGATAAGAGCCGCTTATGATGCCTGAGTATTCTTCATCGGTAAGCACCTCAACCTTGTTGCCGAGAAGCTTCTGATATGTGTAGAGGGCAACCTTAGCAGGCTCTTTGTTCCATTCAACGCCTGTTACACCGTGGTCAGAGTTTGCAAGGAAATCATAACCTTGGTTGTAGTATTCTTTTACCATTGAGGGAAGGTCAACATCAGCGTCGCTATAGGTTGTGTGGGAATGCAGTGTGCCTTTGTAAGCACCCCAAGCATTATCACCGCTCCAAACTACATCTTCGTAAGGTGAAATAATTGTGTAGTTTGTGTTTTGAGCACTTGCACCTAAGATACAAAGCTGAAATAGCATTACCGTGCAACTTAAAATGCTTAGAAATTTAGTCGATTTTTTCATGATTTCAAGTCCTTTACTGTTTATTTAATATTACTGCACCGTAGGCAGGTATATCAACGCTTGTATATTGGATTCCTGTTCCGCCGAGCAAAAGCCTTGCGCCGTGCCATTCTTCAGGCAGGTAGTAGGTTATGGGGTGAACATTGCGGTTGGCAATGGTTAATATGCGGCTGTTGTTGCCGGCTCTTGCATAGGCTATACAGCCCATAGCCTCCGAAACAGGTATAAAGCTGCCGTCAATCAGGGCAGGGGAGCTGCGGCGGATTTTGCCCAGCTTCCTGTACCATTCAAGCAGTTCTTCGTTTTCTTTGCCCCAGGGGTAACAGCCTCGGTTAAAAGGGTCTTTGCATCCCTCAAGCCCTGCCTCATCGCCGTAATAAATGCTTGGTATGCCGGGCAAAGTGAACTGCATGGCAGAAATTGTTTTCATCATTTCTATGCCGATTTTTCGCTGTTCTTCGCTTAGCTTTTGCTGAGCCTGCCATCTCCTGTCGCGCCCGTCGCAGCTTTCCCCTACCATTGCGGTGATTGCTCGAACGGTATCGTGCGTGCCGATGTGGTTCATTAAGAGATTGATGCACTGCGGAGGATAGTTTTCTAAAATAGTGAGTATCTTTTCCGTGAAGCCGGTAGCCATACCCGTCCGCATGAAATACATGAGCGCATCGGCAAATGGATAGTTCATTACGCTGTCTAACTGACCGCCGAGAAGATATCTGCGGCGAACATTGTAGGCACATTTGTTGGAAGCATCCTCCCAAACTTCACCCAAAACAAGCGCATCGCTTTTTTCTTCTTTAACGCAGGCAGTAAGCTTGTCTAAAAAGCTGTCGGGCAGCTCGTCTGCAACATCAAGCCTCCAGCCTGACGCACCGAGCTTTAGCCACTTTTTAATAACACCGCCTTTGCCGAACAGAAACTCGCAATAGCTTTCATCGGTTTCGTTGAGGTTGGGAAGAGTATCAAAATTCCACCAACATTCGTAATCCTCATTCCATTTTCTGAATGAATACCATGAGTAGTAAGGCGATTGCTTAGAGTTATAAGCGCCTACGCTGTCATAGCGGTTGTTTTTGTTGAAATAGACGCTGTCTGCACCTGTGTGATTGAAAACGCCGTCAACAATAATGTCAATGTTTTTGGCCTTTGCCTTTTTGCAAAGGCTGATAAAATCTCTTTCAGTACCTAGCAGCGGATCGATTTTAGTGTAATCAGCTGTGTCATATCGGTGGTTTGAATGTGCCTCAAAAATCGGATTGAGGTAAATGCAGTTAACACCTAAAGATGCTATATAATCTAATTTTTCTTCTACACCTTTAAGATTTCCGCCGAAGTAATCGCTGTTTGTTATTCTCCCTTTTTCATTAGGCTGCCAACAGGGCTGTTCGCCCCAATTTTCGTGTATATATCTGTCGTTAGGTACATTTTTTGTTTTGATATCCGCTTTATAAAATCTGTCAGGAAAAATCTGGTAGATAATGCCGCCCTTTAGTTTATCGGGTGTTTTTAAATCTTTGTCATATACTGTCAGCTGCCATTCTTCACCCTCTGCGCTTAAAGCTCCTATTCCGCCTCCCATATGGGATATCTTTCCGCTTCCGAAAGGTATATCATATTCAAAATGATACCAATATAAGCCGGAATCGTGAGGTGAGAAATATAATTTCCACCATTCTTCGTGCTCGCCCTCCATGCAGTCCCATTCAAAGCTGTATTTTACAGTGTTTTCGCCGTCTTTGCGTATGACAAGCCTAACGGCACTGCACCTTAACTCTCTGGGCAAAATTATGCGTAAACAAATAGTGCTGTACGCAGGGATAGCACCGAATTTGTCTTTATGGTAGGGGAATCTTGAGTTATACGGAATATACTGCATAGTTTAAAATCACACCGAGAGGAATGTTTTAGCTAAACCGAGATAAATGAGCAGAGCAATAGCGTCTACCGCAGTTGTTATAAGCGAACCTGCCATAAGAGCAGGGTCAAGCTTGAGCGCTCTTGCCGCAAGAGGAAGAGTACAGCCGATTATTTTAGCAATCAGAACTGCGCAGAACATTGCGGCACATATAACCATAAACACATCTAAGCCGCCTGAACTCCAACCAACGAATTGAAGCAGGAAGAGACGGACGAAATTGCACACAGCCAAGACTGAGGCGCAAATAAGACCGATTCTAAATTCTTTAAACAGAATCTTAAAGAAATCCTTAAGCTCGATTTCGCCTGTGGCAAGACCTCGAATTGCAAGGGTTGATGCTTGGTTGCCTGCGTTTCCGCCTGTATCCATGAGCATGGGTATTGCCGCCACAAGACCTGAAAAAGCGGCAAGGGTATTTTCAAAACCTTCGATTATTTTGCCCGTAAAAGTGGCGCCTACCATTAATAGGAGAAGCCAGGGAATTCTGTTTTTTGCAAGCTTGAATACGCTTGATTTAAGGTAAGGCTCATCAGAGTGCATGACCTTAGCCATTTTTTCAAAGTCTTCCGTGTTCTCTTCATCAATAATATCAAGAACATCGTCAACGGTGATGATGCCGACAAGGCGGTTTTCGTTGTCGGTGACAGGTACGCTCAAAAGGTCGTATTTACGAACAATATCCGCAACATATTCTTGGTCATCCTGGGTGTTAACGCTGATAAGAGATGCGTCCTCTTCCATAATTTCACTCAGGAGTGTGGCGTCTTCGTTGAAAATAAGCTCGCTCAAATCAATGGTGCCGATAAGGTGGCGTGCTTTATCAATGCAGTAACAGGTGTAAATGGTTTCTTTATCTATACCTGTGCGGCGAATGGTTTCAATAGCCTGTGCAACGGTTAAGTTGTCGTGCAGCTGAACCATTTCAATAGTCATCATGCTGCCGGCACTGTTTTCGGGGTAGCTCAAAAAGCGGTTGATGAGCTGTCTGGTCTCTTTATCAGCTGTTTTCAGAACACGGGTAACAACATTTGCCGGTACTTCCTCCAAAAAGTCGACCGTATCGTCAAGGAAAAGCTCATCAACAAGCTCTCTCAACTCCCTGTCGGTAATGGAGTTAACAATGTTCATTTGGTCGTCGGGCTCAAGATAGGCGAAAACCTCAGCCGAAATATCTTTGGGAAGAATGCGGAATACAAGCAACTGCTGTTTTGGCTCAAGGAGGCTGAAAAATTCCGCAATATCAACTTCGTTGAGTTCGCTGAGCTCTGTTTTAAGTGTTCCGAATTTGCCTTGTTTAAGCAAATCTAAGAGAATTTCGAAGTTTCTTTCATCCATAAAATAACCCTTTCCGCTTCTTGTTCAAAGCAGAAAGGGCATGAAAGCTCAATCGGTTCTCTTTAGCCTTTGATGAGCAAGGAGACCGCTACAGTTGCGAACGAGAAGCTGTTTTGTTTTAATTGTTGAGCAACATAAAGGTATGTTGTCCTTACTGTCCAAAACAGATGGCCTCCTTTTTAAGAGAATTAATATATTAATTTTATGACTTTAAACCTTGTTTGTCAAGCTTTTTTGCTTGTTTTCTTTGCCTTGGGTTTTGCAGGGCTTGCCGGCGCTTTTTCTGCCTTTTCAGCTTTTTTTGCAGAAGTCTTGGCGGCAGGCACTTCAGCTTTTTTCGCGGCAGGCTTAACAACAGGCTGAGTATGCCAAATGTTTGCGGCATATTCGTTGATTGCACGGTCAGCGGCAAACCTGCCGGCGCCTGAAATATTCATAAGAGACATTTGATTCCACTTTTTGCGGTCTTTCCACATTTCGTCAATTTTTTGCTGAGCCTGACGGTAATCTGCAAAATCGGCGAGTACCATGTAGGGATCGTGGTGGATGATTGATGCGCTTACATCAGGGAAGAATTTGCCGTTTATGCCCTTGTTGATGAAATCAATAACCTTGTGGATTTCGGGATTGTTTTCGTAATAGGTGTGGGGGTTATAGTTGGCTTTGAGTGCATTGGCTTCGGGTGTTTTCATGCCGAAGATGATAATGTTTTCTTCGCCTACAGCCTCGAATATCTCGATGTTTGCGCCGTCCATAGTGCCAAGGGTTATAGCGCCGTTTAGCATGAGCTTCATGTTGCCTGTGCCGCTTGCTTCTGTGCCGGCAAGGGAAATCTGTTCGCTTATATCTGCGGCAGGCATAAGGGTTTCGGCCATGGTTACATTGTAATCTTCTACAAATACAACCTTGAGTCTGCCTCTGACATCGGGGTCGTTATTTATGAGATTTGCAAGCTCGCAGATAAAGTTGATGATTCTCTTTGCAACAACATAGCCGGGAGCTGCCTTAGCTGCAAAAATATAGGTGTGGGGGACAAAATCGCCGTCTGGGTTTTCTTTGATTGCAAGGTATTTTGAAACAATCTGCAAAGCATTAAGGTGCTGGCGCTTGTATTCATGCAGACGCTTTACCTGAACATCGAAAATTGAGTTGGGGTCAATGTCAATGCCCTGCTTTTGTTTGATGAGCTTTGCAAAATGCTTTTTGTTTTCAAACTTAATCTCTTCAAGTTTTTTAAGAACAGCTTCATCGTCCTTAAATTCACGCAGTCTATCAAGCTCGTCTGCGTTGTATGTGAAACCGTTGCCTATAAGAGCTGTGAGGTATTCGGTGAGAGCGGGGTTAGACTGATTGAGCCAGCGGCGATGAGCAATACCGTTGGTTACGTTTGTGAATTTTTCGGGTGTGAGCTTATAGAAATCGTTAAAAACGCTGTCTTTGATAATTTCGCTGTGAAGTGCGGAAACACCGTTTACGCAGTGGCAAGCGGCAACGCAAAGGTTAGCCATGCGGATGCTGCCGCCGGAAATAACAGCCGTGCGCTCAACATAATCCGCATCGTGTGTCATGTTCCATACATATGAACGGTATCTGTTGTCAATTTCCTTAGTGATTTGGTAAATTCTCGGAATGAGGCGGATAAAGAGCTCTTCGCTCCAACATTCAAGAGCTTCTTTCATTACGGTATGGTTGGTGTAGGCAACAGTCTGGCTGACTATGCGCCATGCTTCGTCCCAACCGTAGCCGCACTCATCGAGGAATATGCGCATAAGTTCGGGAATAGCAAGAGTGGGATGGGTGTCATTAATATGAATAGCGTTCTTTTCTGCAAAGTTTTCGATTGTGTGATATGTGCTAAGGTGGCGGGCAACGATATCCTGAATTGAAGCGGAAACAAGGAAATACTGCTGCTTTAAGCGCAGGCTTTTGCCCTCGTAATGGTTGTCGGAGGGGTAGAGAACCTTGCTGATAACCTCAGCCATTGCGTTTTGCTCAAGCGCTTTGAGGTAGTTGCCCTGGTTGAATTTTTCCATATCGAAGCCGGGAGCTTTAGCGGACCAAAGGCGCAATACGCTTATCGCTTTGCCGTCCTTGCCGGGAACGAAAAGGTCGTAGGGCACAGCCTGAATTGGCGTGTAATCCTTTAGCTCAACATGGTGGTATTGATTATCCCAATAATCTTCAACACGGCCCTCAAAGCGGATTTCCTGGGCAGACTGAGGACGCTCTACGAGATGAGCCTCACCGCCGGGAAGCCAGAAATCGGGCAGCTCGGTCTGCCATCCGTCTATGATTTTCTGCTTGAAAATACCGAATTCATACAGTATGGAATATCCCATGCCGTTGTAGCCTTGAGTTGCAAGACCGTCAAGATAGCAGGCGGCGAGTCTGCCGAGACCGCCGTTGCCGAGGCCTGCATCAGGCTCGCAGTCATAAAGATTATCAAGCTTAATGCCGAAAGAAGAAAGCGCCTTTTCTATAGTAGATGTGAGGTTGAGGTTGAAAAGGTTATTTTTGAGTGAACGCCCCATAAGAAATTCCATTGAAAGATAATAAACATTCTTGGAATCGGATTTCCTTGCCTCATCGGCAAATTCTGCTCTTCCCTTGGTGAGCATATCGCGCACTATCATAGCAACAGCCTTGTAATAGTGCTCATAGGTTGCATCTTCCGGAGTTACACCAAAGGAGTGAGAAAGTTTGTTTGAAATAAGCTCTTTTGCTTGAGCCGCAGTTAATGAATAATTCATACAAAAACTCCAAAAATTTCTATTTAAACCACAGTTTTTATTACTTTATTGTACATTTTACACTAAAAATTACAAGATTTCAATACCTAACAGAAAATATATTAAAAAATGGAGCATTTTTACCAAAAATGCTCCGTCAATGTACAAAAACTATTGAGCTGTATAAATTGAGTTATCCAGGCCGAAGCTGACGCTCAAGGCTCTGTCAATGCGCCCCATTTCGGTTTCCCCAAGGTTGCCCATTTTTTCTTTAAGCCTGCGCTTGTCTATTGTTCGCACCTGTTCAAGCAAAACTATGGAATCTTTAGCCAGACCGCAGCCCTCTGCATTGACTCTTATGTGAGTAGGCAGGCCTGTTTTGTATTTTTGGCTTGTTATGGCGGCGGCAATAACGGTGGGACTGTATTTGTTGCCAACATCGTTTTGCACTATCAGTACCGGGCGTATGCCCCCTTGCTCAGAGCCTACAACAGGGCTCAAATCAGCATAATAAATTTCTCCGCGTTTTACATTCATTTCTTTAATCACTCTCCGAAATAATTAAATTAAAGCAATATTATTCTTGCCTTTAAATAATGCGGTTAAACATCGGGGAGCTGATATTTACTATATATTATGCTGTTTTAGCCGAATTTGATATTCAAATCTATGCTCTCAACCTCGAAATATGTCGGTGTATGCTGTTCTTTATTGATATTTAAATAATAAGTTAATCCGTTGAGCGATGAATAAACTTTATAACCGTTTTCACTCTTTTCTGTAGAGTAATCCGTTTTACGCAATGCTTCATAAATCAGTTTTAAAAACTGCGATGTTTCTCTGTGAGGTAAAGAAGTGAACTTAAGTTCACCTAAAGTATATGTAAATTCTGCGCCGTTATAGCTGGTTTCCATGCCTTTCAGCTCTTCGGGAGCAATAAAAACAGCGCTGCAGCCGCTTTCCGTGCTATGGATTTCGGCTGTAAACGCTGTTCCTTGATAATCAATTTGTGCTTTTGATGTGAAATTTAAGTTTAAATCTATATCCTTGTCCTTTTTGATATCTGTATCACATGAACAAAACAAAATAAACTGAAACGGTAAAATGACACATAAAAGCTTTTTCAATATAAATACTCCCTTATTCGTATTGTGAAAGCAATTCAGGGAGTAAGGCCGCCATATCGCTTGGAGTCATGCCGTGAACCGAATATTTTTTTGCAGCATAATCGCCGACCGCACCGTGAAGACAGACAGCGGCAACCGTGGCTTCAAAAGGCTCAAACCCTTGAGCGAGCAAGCCTGCAACCATGCCTGCGAGCAAATCTCCGCTGCCGCCTCGTGACATTCCGGGATTGCCTGTGCGGTTTATGTAGACCCGATCGCCGTCGGAAACAACGGTGTTTGCGCCTTTAAGCGCAACAACAACTCCGTATTTTTTGGCGAAAAGCTTTGCAAGGGCAAATCGGTTATCGTTGACCTGTTGAACCGTGAGCCCTACAAGCCTTGCCATTTCGCCGGGGTGCGGTGTGATGACAGTGCGCCCCTTTATTGCTTCGGGTATATTTATATTCATGCTCAAAAGATTTATGCCGTCTGCATCAATAACCAAGCTTTTTTTACAGGATGAAAGCATCTCTTCAAATATGCTTGCCGTGCCGAGGGTTTGACCTAATCCGCAGCCGATTAAAACAGTTGTTGCTTTTTCTGATTCGTGCAGAAGCTTGTCGAGCGCACCTCTTGCCAAGAATCCGTCCTCGCAGCAGGGCAGGGGCATCATAATCGGTTCTGTCAGCTTTGAGGCTATGGCAAGGTAAGCTTTTTCGGGAAAAGCTGCGGTTACAAGCCCTGCTCCTAACTTAACTGCACCCGTTGCGGCTAAAACGGCGGCTCCGGGATATTTGAAACTGCCGCAAATGCTCAAAACCTTGCCGTAATCGCCTTTGTGGCTTGTATCATTTCTTGTTGGAAGAATTTTCATTGGCTTTTTACCGAAAGTTATAAATTCTTCCCTTACAACACCGGTGTCGAGTCCTATGTCAACAACAATGGTTTTGCCGCAGTATTTGCAGGCAGGAAGAAGTACATGTGCAGGCTTTCGGCAGCTTATTGCAAGGGTCAAATCTGCTCTAATGCAGCTTTTGCTCACCTTTGCGCTGTCACATTCTACGCCACTTGGCAAGTCGATTGAAGCAACAACGGCCTTTGAACGGTTGATGAACTCGAATACTTCGGCTGTTTTTTCATCGGGTTCACCCTTGAAGCCAAAGCCGAAAACAGCGTCAACAATTAAATCGGCAGAAGCAATCTCTTCCTTGGCCCATTCGGAATCAAAGGAATACGCTTCAATATCTTTCATGCGGTTAAACATTATTATTGCGTCCTCGGCCACGGGCAGACCGCAGGCGAGAACAACGCTCACATTACAACCTAAATCTTTCAGCCGACGGGCGGCAGCAAAGCCGTCGCCGCCGTTTTTGCCCTTGCCGCAAACAATTGCAATATTCTTACCCGTGCAAGCAAAATGTTTATAGATAGCATCGGCGCAAGCGTTACCTGCGTTTTCCATCATTTCAAGGTAGCTCAAGCCTTTTTCGTTGGCTGCCGCCTCGATTTTTTTCATTTTTTCGCTTGTGAAAATTTTCATGTCTGTTATTTATCAACGCCTTCAAGGAAGTTAACTTCTTCAGCCGTGCCGTCCTGATGAATACGGAATGTCTTTATTTCATGGGGCATAAAATCAACTCTGAAGCCTGCTTCAATAAGGTCGCACATAATGTTTGTCCTTGTCTTTTTTCCTTTAGTTTCAAAGCAACGCAGTATAGTATCGCCTGAGCCGTCTTCGCAAAGCTTGAATGCGGTTGCAATAATGTTATCCGCGCTTATCTGCAGGAACGAAGCGGTCTGAGGCTTGCCCTTGCCCTTGTGGTAGCTTTCGGGCACTGCAACGGGACGGCAGTTGAATTTAGCCGCAAGGCGCATAATATCGGTGCTTTCAACTTCACCCTCGTGAACGAATACCGCATATTCAAAGCGATTCATTCCCTCATCCGTGAAGTTGAAATCAGCCGCAGGGCGGTGCGAATAGTGGTCGGCAAAAATAACATTGCGCAGTGCAGTAAGGCGCAGCTGTGTGCCGGGGCAGTCATAGCTGTATTTGCAGTTGTTTATAACCGCAAGACCTGCTCTCTTGCCGCCTATAGTTGAGGTTATATCAGCCCACTGCTGTGTGGGTTCTTCCTCGCCGTTGCAGGGTCGCTTGATAAAGCCGCACGGAATTTCATAGGTGGAAATTTCGTCTTCGCCGCCTATATCAAATGGAATTTTGAGCAGTGTGAACTGTTCGCTCCAATTTGCCTTGCACTTAACACGAAGATTCTTTTTGCCCTCGCTCAGGCAGAATTCCTGAGTGAAAGCGGAATGGTTAAATATGTACCTGATTCTGACGCTTGCACGAAGCGGGCCTTTTTCAATAAGCTCTGCGCTTACAACATCCATAGTGCCCTTGATATCGTGAAATTTGAATACCATGTGAGCCCAAGTATCGCTTTTATCGTCATTAATAACCGTCGGCACGGCAAGGTTAGCTTTAGCCGCATAATCAATGCCGCTTGTTTTGTCAAGAAGCTTTGAAATGCCGCCGCTTGCCTTGTTAAACTCAACTCGTATAAGCTCGTTTTCCATGAACAGCACATCGCCGTCGCCGCAGGTGAGATTCGTTTTCGCCTTGATTTCCGCTTGATCTTTTTCGTCTGCAAAGGTAAGCCAATAAGTGGCATAGCCCATTGCAGGCACTTTTGCCATGAACAGGGTGTCAAGGTGGCTGTCATTTGAGCGTGATGAACGCACATTCTGGAACAGTACTTCCTTGCCCTCACAGTCGGTTACCTTGAGGCTGGGATGATATGTTCTTATGGGCATTTCAACATCAAATGAAAGGGGATTGAACACAACAACGGGACGGGGGAAATCTCTTCTTGCGCCGTGGTTGCGAACTTCCGTGCAGTCTGAGTCTGCAACGCCCTCTATCCATGTGTCAATCTGCCTTGCAATTTTTATAAGAGCAGAGTTATAGATATTTGCCGCAACATCCATTGCGTATCCCATGCTCAGCTTAACATCTTCGTAAGCCTCCATGATTGAACAGCCGCAAAGAATATCGTGGAACTGGTTAAAGCAAACCTTGCGCCATGCCTCTGCCAAATCCTTGGTTGCGGGAGCGGCGTTTGCTGCTTTAACTGCGATTGTGTTGAATTTTTCGGCTGAGGCAAGCTCGTTTTCAGCCTTTCTGTTGAGCTGTTTAACAAGGCTTGTTGCAGAATAGCAGCCGCTTGCGTGGTGCTGCAAATCATCGGTCCAAACGGGAATATCAAGGGGAGTACAAAGCATTTCTGCGAAGAATTCGTCAGGGTCGGAGAATTTTAGATTTTCGTAGCCCTCGTCTGTCATTTTCTTTTTAAGATGCTCTATATCACGCTTTGTGGGGCCGCCGCCGTGGTTGCCTACGCCGTAGAAAAGCATCATGCCGTGGCCGAGCTTTTCGCTTTGTTTGTCATAAAGGGCTGTGTGCCTGTCCAAGCTTTCAGGACCGGAATGTCCGTATCCATCGGAGATGTGGTAGGTGAGAACTCTTGAGCCGTCCGGGCTCTGCCACCAAAATGCCGGTTCGGGAATATCAGGGTTTTCGTGCTTACCGGGTCTTTGCATAACATAGGCGCACATACCGCCCTGACGCAGGAGCTGAGGCATCATACCGTTGTGGCCGAAAGAGTCAACATTATAGCCCGTTTTGCAGATTTTGCCGAATTTTTCGTAGTAATAAAGCTGGCTGTAGAGAGCCTGCCTTGCGAAGCTTTCTCCGCTTGGCATATTGCAGTCCGGCTGCACCCACCAGCCGTTAACAATAACCCATCGGCCCTTTTTTACCATTTCCTGTATTTCGGCAAACATTTCGGGTTCGATTTCTTCAACCCAACGGTAGTATGCCGCCGAAGAGCAGGTGAAAACAAAATCGTCATATTCATAAAGCCTGTCCAACGCTGAGCGGAAAGTCTGCATAACTTCGTTGCAGCCTTCCTGCCAGCGCCAAAGCCAGATAGGGTCAAGGTGAGCGTTGCCTATAAGGTGTATATTCTGCTTAGCCATATGTATTTCTCCTAAATTCATATATTAATCAGTCTTCGATAAATCCGTAGTAAAGTCCGAGCCAATAAGCAAAGGTATAAACATAGCAGCTCTCAACTGTGCTCGTTCCGCCGGAATCCTCGTTTTTAAATTCCCAGAAGTTGCGGTCATATTTTGCGATGAAGAGTTCATCGGGTCTGAGCAGTAACGATGTTTCTGCCTGGTCGTAGTTCCAAAGGTGCTTTTTAGCAACATCGTTTCTGTTTGTTACATTTACGCCGGAAGCAAGGCGGCTTGCGTTCAGGCGTTCAAACCATTTTGCATTAGCTTCTAAATCCAAGCCCTCACAGCCGCAGCTGAGGGCAAAGGGATATTCATAGCCCGGCATGTTCTCCCGGCAAACGGTTCCTCTCCATGTTTCAAAGGCTTTCTTGTATTTTGCCTTGAGCTCTTCGTCTTCTTCAAGCTTGATAAGCGCCCAGAATGAGCATACGGCGAGCATGTTATCGCCGTACATCAGCTCGCCTGCAATGTCGTTGCCCTCAGCCAGAGAGACTTGATAGAATCTGTCTAAATGCTTGAGGGGCAAATCTGCATAGCCTAAGCCGATGAGCTTTTCGTATTCTTCCTGCCATCTGCCTTTTTCGCCTGTGATTGCCATAGTCATCTTAAGATATGAAAGAAGCTCCGCAGAGTTGAGGCAGGCATCGGCCCAGCCCATACTGGTATTAAAGTATTCGAGGTTCCATTTTGCCCATGTGGTAGGTTTACCGTAAGCTTCCATGAGCTGATATCCGTTGTCAATAATATGTGCCATGAGAGCCTTGACCGAGTCTTTTATGAGCTCATCAAGTTCGGGATCGTCTGCGCCTAAAATAAGGTGAGAATAGAACATCTGCATAAAGTGGAAAGTGACTTCGTCGCTGCTTGTATCTCCCTTATAAACCATACCTTCCTCGGTATAGCCGTAATCTGTGAAGCATTTTCTGAGCCTTTCGGGGATTTTTGCGCCGGCATATGTTTCAAAACCTACAATGTTTCTGCTACGAGCTGCAGCTGTGTCTAAAATATAAGCCTTGTCGCCTCGGATTTGGTAGAAAATTCCGTCGTCCGGGACGGGCTCGTCCGGCGCTAAATAGCTGCGTGAAAGGAAACCGTTGCCTCGCCTTGAAATATGCATAATGAGCAGACAGGTTTCGCAAACCTTTGTTGCAAGCTCTCTTGCAGCAATTACCTTCGGGTCGTTTTCGCCAAGCTCACGCTTTAGCACTGCATAGCGGAACAGCTTGCCTACAGAGAAGCAGGAGGTGAAGCCGCCGTCGTTATCGCAGTGTCCGTGTGAAACAAATGAATTGATATCACCGGGAGTAGCAAGTCTTTTGTGGCTGAATATCATGCGCCTCGAAACTGCTTTAAGAGATTCTTCAAGGAGCATTTCCGCCTTTTCTCTGGGGGAAAGGGGTTTCATTTCAATGTGGGTAACAGCAGTTTCAGTCTGTACCCAAACGCCTTTATCTGAATCCGATATGATGGAAAGAACTTTATTATCTCTCAAATAACGGTCAGCAGAAAAATACATAACCTTGTCGTCATCATCTTCAGCATCTTTGTCCCAACGGGTAACGCCCTTGTCCGAGCCAAGCCAGAGTACACCGTCAGCACTTACTGCCGAGCAAGTGTAATCTCTTTTGCGGCAGGGGAGAGGGAAACAAATGCCGGATAAATCAGGAACATGGCTTTCTGCGCTGAAAAGCTGCTGAGGAATGTCTGAATTGCTCTTTTCGTAAAAGCTGCAGAATCTGTTCAAGGTGGTACGCAGTTTAATAGTCTTCATTTTTTTCTCCTTGCGTTGATTTTTTACTTTGATTTATGCTAAAATGTTTATGTTAAACTTGACATGAGGTGTCCGTATGTATATTGAGAATAAAGCTTTGCGTGAGGCTTATAATCTGCTTGAGAACACAACACCCTTGGGATGCGCTGATTGCGGTGAACTCTGCAAATCCCTTTGCTGTACCGCCGAAACAGGGGAGGGCATGGAGCTTTTTCCCGGGGAAAGGGAGCTGTTTGAAAAAACAGAGGGCTTTGAAATAATCCACGGAGAGATACCGATTTTGAAATGCGGCGGTTTTTGTGATCGCAAGGAAAGACCTCTTGCCTGCAGAATCTATCCTTTATTTCCCCTTGTAGTGAAAGACGGTGAAGAGGAACGAATCCGCGTGATATATGACCCTCGCTCAACGGCGACTTGTCCGCTGTGTAAAGGGCGGGCAAGGCTTGACCGCCGCTTTACAAGAGCTGTGCGCAGAGCCGGCAGATATTTGTTGGCCGACCCCGAAACAGCCGATTACCTGCGAAAAACAAGCGAATACCTTCTCGAACTGATTGAGCTCGAAGCAAGGTTATCAATGTAGTTAATGTAGCCTATAGTTAGAATAATATATATTCTATAATACAATTTTATAATTTGCAAGGCTATTTTGATAATTGAAGCAAAATTTTATTGAGTTTCCTCAAGGGGTTCAATTCCTCCGTTTATCAGGGTTTCAAAGCAATAATCTCTGCTTTGAAGTTCAAAGCGTATACCCTCTATGTGCAGGTAGCGTATGAACGAATAATCGTAATCGCTCAGAGGACGGCGATAGTAGTCGTCTGAATGGGCGGCAATGAATATTTCGTTGTCAGCTTTATCAACCACTATCACCGTATGATAATACAGACCGTCTGCATTTCCCAGCTGAATAATATCGCCATTTTCTACATTTTCGGCGGTTGTCAGAGTTGCAAAGGGACCTTGTTCCTTGTTGCTTATCAGAAAATCGTAGAGGTATTGCACTCCGCTCCAGGAGGGTGTTCTGTCGTTTGATGAGATATAATACCAGCCGTAGGTTGGAGTGTAATTCATAACGCAGCCGCCTGCAAAAATGCATTGGGAAGCAAAGTTGGTACAGTCCCCGCCAAGACCGTTAAAGCTGAAAAAAAGGGGATTTCTGTCCAAAACCCAACGCTTGGCATAATCCAAAGCGTTTTGGCGGTTATACTCTTTAGTAACAAACATATATGTGTTCAACTCCCGTGTATAATTACAGTATATTTTATGTAAACTGAATATTTTTGTTCTTGTATTTGCCTTTGAAGAGTGGTATAATCTGCGGGTAGATTATTCTTGGGAATGAAGTTCGTGGAAAGATTTTTAACTTTGACGGGCAGTTTTGTCAATGTTGCCTTGGTTTTGGCAGGCGGCTCAGCCGGCTTGCTGCTCAAAAAAGGTCTGCCTGAGCGCGTGGCAGACGCAGTGATGAAAGGCCTTGCCCTTTGCGTTATGTTTATCGGCATTGACGGCGCTTTAGAGGGAACAAACGCCCTTGTTGCCGTTGTTTCAATGGCTGTCGGCACGATTTTGGGCAGCTTGGTCGATTTGGATAAGCGAATTAACTGCTTTGCAAACAAAATAGAAAAGAAATTCACTAAAAACGGCGAAAAAGCTGTTTTTGCCGAGGGCTTTGTGGCTGCAACTCTGCTTTACTGCGTAGGCGCAATGGCCATTGTCGGCTCTTTGGAAAGCGGCATTTCTTCCGATCACAGTACGCTGATAACAAAATCCGTAATAGACGGTGTATCCTCAATAGTTTTGGCTTCAACAATGGGCTGGGGCGTGCTTGCAAGCGTTGTGCCGCTGTTTATTTATCAAGGCTCAATAACCTTGCTTGCCGGTGTTGTTGCACCGCTTCTCAATGATTATACCGTTGCACATATGACTTGTGTCGGCTCATTGCTGATTATTGCCATCAGCCTTAACATGCTTAAAATAACTAACATAAAGGTAATGAACAGCTTGCCTGCCGTGCTTTTGCCTATTGTGGTTTGTATATTTTTGAAATAATTTTATGCTCTCCATAAAAATGTTATATTTTTTATATTGACTATTGCCTGTAATTTTTGGTATAGTGTATAAGAAGGTGCATTCTTTCTTAAAAACATAAAAAAACTGAATGAGAGAGATATCCCAAACTGAAGAAAATTCTTTTGTCTGTAATGGCTGTTCTTGTTGCAGCAACAATGCTTATTTCATTTGCGGCTTGCGGCTGCAATGATGCTGAAAAAACTATAGCAGCTGAAAAAACTACGGCAGAGAAGACAGAAGCTTCCGCTGTTCCCACAGAGAAAGCTGATATCGTTGCTCTTTTCAACGAAGCAACGGTAAAGGCTGTCTCAGCTCTGGCTTACACAATCAGCACAGATGCTTACCTTACCAATGTTAAGTATTCAATCGCAAAGGTTAAGGTTGTCACAGGCACAATCTACACTACAGTTAAGTATTCAGGCTTTTCTTATTAATCAGACATAAAGCTGATTAATAGTGGCAAATAAACTTTTATTAAACGAAAGGAAATGATTCCCATGAAAAAGCTTCTTGCTATCCTTATGGCTCTGACACTCGTTCTTTCCCTCGCAGCTTGCGGCGGCAAAGATGATGTTGAAGAGACCACAACAGCTGCTCCCGAAGAAACAACAGCAGTTGATGCACCCGTAGCAGACGAAACAACAGTTGCTGACGAAACAACAGTTGCTGACGAAACAACAGTTGCAGGCGAAACAACAGTTGCAGGCGAAACAACAGCAGCTTCAACAGGCGACATGACAAAGGCTGAGTTTGTTGAGTTCATCAATGCTCAGACAGCTGTTATCGCAAAGAGCGGTACTTATAATTTCAACAGAAACTGCTCCTACACAAGCCCCATCGATGTTGGCAGTGCAACAAATGTACTCAACAAAATCATCAAAGGTATCGACAAGAACTCTGACCTTGATTCAGTTGTCGGTGGCTTCCTTGGCATAGGCACAAAGACAGGCACATATCCCAAGGATGAGCTTAGCGAAAATTACAGAGTAAAGGCTACAGCTCTTAAAGAGTCCGATCTCGGTTCTTTCAAGGCTGAAAACGGTGTTTATTCTTTCACTCTTGCTAACGCAACTAACCCCAAGAAGACAAATGCAACTCCTCTTTCCCGCTTCACAAACGACTTTATAACACATGAAGAAGTTGTTAAGGGCATTGCTGATTTCACAAGCGCAATCAAGGTTAACAGCACAAATGTTAACTACAAGAACATCAAGGTTACAGTTACTGTTGCAGATGGCAAAATCGTAAAGATTGACTACACAATGGCATTCGAAGCAACGCTTGCTCTCAAGGCTGTTTTTACAATCAACGGTTCCGGCGCTGCTGTAACAAAGGGCACATTCTCCGATATTAAATATTAATTTAAGGCTGTAAAAAGTTTGTAAATTAAAAGTATACTTGCACCTATCGGCTTGGCTGATAGGTGCATTTTTTGCGTAAAAAACAGGAGACGGTTATTAATAACTGTCTCCTGAATTGCGCTTTGATTGTGAATATTATTTTTTATATACAGCCTTAATAATTTTTGCCGCAGTGGCGGCAAGACCGACTGCCGCCGCTCCGATTGCCGCACGGAAAGCAACGGTGAGCACAAAGCTCTGTTTATCGTTAATCGTGCGCTTGATGGGTCCTAAGGATTTGCTCTTTAAGCCAAATTCCTTAAAGTGGATAACCTTTGTATTGATTTTTTTCGGTTCGTTTTCGTCAATATCAACTATTCTTACACAGCTTCGGCATCCGTCCGTGTAGCAGCGGAAGCCTGCTGTTTTGCATTGACCCATTGTAATTCCGTCAACAACGCAAGTGAAATCGTTCATATGATCGTGACCGAAGAATGCGCCTGTAATATCGCCTGTTTTCTTCCAGCTTTCAAACTGCCCGTCGTTGTATTGAGGAGCGCATGGGTCTTCTCCCACATATCCGTCAATAACCTTTTCGTTACCCACATAGCGCTTATCAGAGCGGTTTGCGTGACCTTTGACCGATTGATAAAGCTCTGTCGGTTTTGCTTCTCGCAGGGCTTCATAAATCTCGGTAACGGGTATATGCTGGAAAAGAACAGCCGGCACAGGTTCACCTGAATTTTCGGCTTTAAGCTCTTCTGCCTTTTTCTCGTACCATTCAATCTGGTCTTTATGCACCCAATCGTATATTGAGATATTTGCCGCCATACAGCAGTTGTTTGAATCTATGAACCAAAGGTTGAAAGCGTTTTTGTCGCTGCTGCTTGACTTGATAGTAAGGTTGAAATTCATATTGCCTGTAATATTCGGGTCATCGTTGAAGCAAAGACAGTTTGGATGGTCAAAATAAGCCTGTGCGATTGGATTAATATTTTTATCGTGCTCGTGGTTGCCCATAACTGCCGCAAAGGGAATACCTGCATCTGTCAAAGGCTTAACGATTCGGTCAAGTATTTCGTGAGTGTTCTCTGTTTCGTTAAAAACATCACCCATAAAAACCGCCAAATCAGGTTTAAGCCTTGATACGGCAGTTTTCATAAGCAGCTGCATATCCTCAAATTTTGCTTTGCCCTCAGGGCTGGTAACATCGCTGTTTTCGTGCAAATCGCCAAACAGCATTATTCTGAATTTTCCGTTAGCGTTGAATCTAAGCTGCTTTTTCATTTCATTCATCCGAATATACCTCCAAGGATCGGCACAACATAGCCGAGGTTAATATAATCATCATACATACCGATGTTGTTGATTAAGTTTATGTATCTTTCTGTTTCATTAGTGTTTCGATTCATTATACAACCTAAATTATGTAAAAGTCAAATTTTTAGCTTAGAAATCATTAAGTTTGTCCGGTCTATTGATTAAATACAAATACTGTGGTAAAATTCACAATAGATAGTTAGTAGGGTGTCTTAGTTATATACATGAAAAGGGGATACATAAAATCATGAATAAATTTGAACCTTGTCTTCGCTTTATTGCGGCAAGCGATGTCCATTGCCAAGCTGAAGCACCGAAAAGAAAGAATAATTTTGAAAAGGGAATAGCTCTTGCTTATGAATATGCCGAAACTCAGAGTTATAAAGGGATTGACGCTGTTTATGTAAACGGAGATTTTTCAAATAGCGGTGATCTTGAGCAGATGCAGAATTTCAAAGCTTCTCTCGACGCTTCCTTGAAATCGGAAACACAGCATATGCTCACCATGGCTAGCCATGAATTTATGAGCGAGGGTGAACAAAAAGCAATAGAAAAATTCAAAGCCGTTTTCGGCTTGGAGCCTGATAATCATAAGGTTATAGGAGGATTTCATTTTATTTCCGTAACTACTACAAACGGTTGCCGTTTCAACGATGCAAAGCGTGATTGGATTAAGGCTCAGCTTGATATTGCGGCGGCAGACGACCCTTTCAAGCCGATTTTCTTTTTCCAGCATCCCCATATTACCGGCACGGTTTACGGCAGTGTGCTTTGGGGTGAGGATGAAATTACGGATATACTAATGAACTATCCGCAGATTATTGATTTTTCCGGCCATTCTCACGCTCCTATAAATGACCCTCGCAATATTCATCAGCAGCATTTTACAAGCGTAGGCACAGGCAGCTTTAAATATTTCGAGCTTGATGAGTTTGATAAGGTTTACGGCACCGTTCCGCCTGAAAAAGACGATGCGGCACAGTTTCTCATTGTTGAAGCTGATGTGAACGGAACTGTCGTAATTAAGCCCTATGATGTCATAACCGAAAGCTTTTTCGGATATAATTGGACTATAGAAAAGCCTTGGGAGCCTGATGGTTTTGTTTACACCGATGCAAGATTTATCAACCCTGCAAAGCCGTTCTTTGCAGATGATTCGATTCTTAATTGCAGTGTAGATGGCAGTGATGTTGATTTGCATTTCACTCAGGCTCAAATTGATGTTGACCGAGTTAACGATTATAAAATTACAGTCCGCCGCAAGAGCGATAACGCTGTTGTTAAGCAGATTTGCATTTGGTCAAGGTATTATCTCAACGATATGCCGAAAACTCTCGATTATAGAATTGAGGGAATGGCAAGGGGAGAATATACCGTCAGCATTGCTGCAAGAGGTTTTTGGAACAACCACTCAATTAATAAGCTAACAGGTGAATTTTGCGTTGACTGATTAAGGGTGATAGCTTAATGAGCATTGATATTATTGAAATTTTAAAGGCTGTTTTTTTAGGAATTGTTGAGGGAATAACCGAGTGGCTTCCAATAAGCAGTACAGGTCATATGCTCATTGTTGATGAATTTTTACAGCTCGATACAAGTGAGGGCTTCAAAGAAGTTTTCTTTGTTTTGATTCAGCTTGGCGCTATTTTGGCAGTTATACTCCTGTTTTGGAAAAAAATGCTGCCCCTTGAAAATAACAACGGAATTAAAATCAAGAAAAATACGGTTTCCCTTTGGATAAAAGTTGCTCTTGCCTGCGTTCCGGGGGCTATTGTGACTTTGCTTTTCGATGATTATATCGAAGAACATTTTCATACGCCGCTTGTTATTGCTTCAACTCTGATTTTTTATGGCTTAGCCTTTATACTTGTTGAGCATTTATCAAAAAACCGAACTTCCAAAACAACTGAGCTTGAAATGATAAGCTATAAAGAAGCTTTGATTATCGGTCTTTTTCAGGTGCTTTCTATTGTTCCCGGAACTTCACGCTCAGGTGCAACCATTATCGGCGCTCTGATAATCGGAGTTTCAAGAGCCGCGGCGGCAGAATTTACATTCTTCCTTGCAGTGCCTGTTATGTTTGGCTTGAGTTTGCTGAAGCTTTTGATGATGGATATTACTTTTACTGCGGAAGAAATCGCAATATTGATAGTCGGTTGCATAACCGCTTTTGCGGTTTCCTTGGCGGTTGTGAAGTTTTTCATGAGCTATATTAAGAAAAAAGATTTCAAGGCTTTCGGCGTCTACCGTATTGTTATCGGTATCGTTGTTTTAGTTTATTTTTCGCTTATATCCAAATAATCCAAATAAACAATAAAAATATTTTCCGTATGTATGTGTTAAAATGATGTGACCCAAAAAGAAAGAGAAGTAACTTCAAAATATGGTATAATGAGTTTGCTATAACCATTAACCGTAAAAGGAAGATACTTCTCATGAACATTTTAACACAAGAAGCAAAGAAAAAGCA
>CASFRX010000032.1 GCA_949297075.1 uncultured Oscillospiraceae bacterium
AGCTTGCTCTTTCCGGAGGCTTCACCTGCCCTACACGAGACGGCACACTCGGAACACGGGGCTGCATATTCTGCTCGGCACGGGGTTCGGGAGATTTTGCTCAAAAACAATGCGGAGACATAACCGCTCAGATTGAGGCTGCAAAGGCTCTCGTTGCAAAGAAAGCACGAGGCGCAAAATACATTGCCTATTTTCAGGATTACACCAACACATATGCTCCCATACATAAGCTCAAAGCCCTTTTTACCTCTGCCATAGGTCACGAAGATATTGTTGCCCTTTCAATAGCAACTCGACCTGACTGCTTGCCGCAGGAAACGGTTGAGCTTTTATCAGAGCTTAACAAAACAAAACCTGTTTTTATTGAACTCGGTTTGCAGACAATTCACGAAGAAACCGCGCGCTACATACGCAGAAGATATGAACTGCCTGTTTTCGATGATGCGGTTAAAAGGTTAACCGAAGCAGGCATAGAAGTAATCGTACATGTTATTTTGGGCTTGCCAAACGAAAGCAGGGATATGATGCTCCAAACAGTTAAATATGTAGCTGCAAGCGGCGCAAAGGGAATCAAATTGCAGCTGCTCCATGTTTTGGAGAACACGGATTTGGCAGAGGAATACCGCCAAAAAAAGTTTAAAACGCTTGATATGGATAATTATATTAGTATATTAGAAGACTGCTTGCGGATACTGCCTCCGGATATGGTCATACACCGACTTACGGGAGACGGCGCAAAGAAAGATTTGATTGCACCTTTATGGAGTGCCGACAAGAAAAATGTGCTCAACACCATTAATCGAAGATTTAAAGAGGACAATGTTATTCAGGGTTCAGCTTATTCTTTATAGTTTCCATAATCTCGACTATTTTGAATCTCGGCTCATATTGAGGGGAAGCTGATATAACTTTCATTTCAGCCTCGGTAAAAAAAGCATCGGCGTCTGCCGAAGCGGCAGGCAGGCAAAGGGGCGGAAACATTACGCACCACCAATTTTGACCCTGCGCCGAGCCTATATTTACTCTAACGGCGGTATAAACTCCCGCAGGCATTGTGAAATTCTCATAGCAACGGGTATTAAAAAACTCCTCCTGCACAGTTATTTCGACCTCATTAGTGCATCCGTTTTTTTGCAAAACCTCCTCGGCAGTTTCTTTCAGCTCGGCTATTTGAGGAGTGATTTTGGACTTAGCGGTTTGTGCAGTGACCGAGCCGTTAAAAAGCTCGCCGCCTTTTTCCAGAACGGCATCACGAACCATAAGTTTAAGCTGTTGGTCTGATTCGCTGTCGGAATCGGCTACAACATGAAGCCGAAGCACATCCGAGCGTATGTTTTTACACTCGGCGGAAAAAGAAGCAATATTGAATATTGCGGCGGCAATCACGATTAATGAAACAGCGGCTTTGATTATAAAATCTCTTTTCATATTATGTTCTCTCCAATAAAAATAAGTAGGCATCGACAGGTAAAATCTGCCGATGCCTTAATTATTGGTGTTAAGTTTTTATTTTATTCAGGCAATACCGAGCTTACGAGCCATTTCCGCCGTTTTGAGTTCAAGAAGCTTTGAAACGCCCTTTTCCTGCATGGTTACGCCGTAGAGAACATCAGCTTCTTCCATAGTACCTCTGCGGTGAGTGATGAGAATGAACTGAGTGTTCTTGGTCATGCGGCGTGCATATTGAGCGTATCGCACAACATTAACCTCGTCAAGCGCCGCTTCAACCTCATCGAAGAAGCAGAAAGGTGCAGGAGAGACTTTGAGAATGGCAAACAGGAGAGCGATTGCGGAAAGTCCCTTTTCGCCGCCTGAAAGCAAATCAATATTCTGAACATTTTTGCCGGGAGGCTGAACCTTAATTTCAATGGGACATTCAAGCACATTATGCTCGTCCTCCAAAATAAGCTCTGCCTTACCGCCGTCAAACAGCTCGGAGAAGGTTTCACCGAAATAGCGGTTGATTTTTGTAAACTGCTCACGGAACTGAGCCGCCATTTTGGAGGTTAGCTCGGAAATGAGCTTTTCGAGCTCGATTTTAGATTTTTCTATATCCTCAATCTGTGCGCTCATAAATTCATAACGCTCGGAAACTTCCTTATATTCATCAATCGCCGCAACATTAACATTGCCCAGAGCACGAATTTTGTTCTTGATTTCCTGTAGCTTACGCCTTGCTTCGTTGGCATCGCCCAACTCGATATTCAGCTCGATAGCTTCGTTTCGAGTGAGCTGATATTCGTCATAGAGCTTTGAAACTGTATCGTCAAGCTCTTTTTCCATAACAGCCTTGCGCTCTTCAAGTCTGGCAACCTCGCCGCCTAATTTCTCACGGTCGACCGACTTAGCTCGCTCATCTGCACGCATCTGAGAAGCTTTTGCATCAAGCTCGTTTTTCTGCTCGATAAGCTTTGCAATATCTTCTTTGGATTCCTTGCCTATGCTGCGAAGAGCGGCAGCCTTCTCCTCCAAAGCGGTAATATTTTCTTTTATATCACAGTTTTTCTGCGCAATTTCGCCGATTTCACGGTTGAGATCCTCCATGCGGAGTCCCTGATTAGCCATACGGTGACGCAGGAGAGCAACAGCCTCCATCTTAGCCTGCACATCTTTTTGAGCCGCCAAAATATCCAGCTTTGCACGGTTTTCTGCTTTTTGAAGCTCGCTTTCGTCCTCGCTGAGCTTAGACCTGCTGATATTTGATTTTTCAATTTCACTGCGCAGAGAAGCCGAATGTTCTTCCAACTCCTTAGCCTTTGCTCTTGCCTGATTTACAGTTTCTTCAAGAGCGGCAAGCCTTTCGCCTGCGTTTTCTTTTTCCGAGGCAAGCTCGTCAATGGAGCGAACAGTATCCTCAAGCTTCTCCTCAACCAGCTTCAAATCGCTTTCACAGCGGATAACATCCTCCTGTGCACGGGCAAAATCCGCCTGAGTGCCTGCTAAATCGGCACGGCAGGCTGAAAGCTCGCTGAGAAGCTGCTTTTCTTCAATCTGTTTAGCCTCAAGCTCTGCGTTGAGCTTTGCACACTCTGCATTGAGGCGATCTATCTCATTGGCACGGCTCAGGATACCTGCATTCTGAGTGCGTGAGCCGCCTGTCATAGAGCCGCCGGGATTGATAACCTGACCGTCAAGAGTGACAAGCTTGAGCTTTTGTGAATATTTCTTAGCTATCATAATAGCGCAGTCCATATCCTCAACAACAACCGTTCTGCCAAGGAGTGAACTTATAATTTCATTATATTTTCTGTCACAGCCTACAAGCTCGCTTGCAACCGCAACATAACCAAAGCAATCGTCAAGCCCTTTTTCTTCAAGTCTTCTGCCCTTAAAAGAGGCAAGGGGCAGGAAGGTTGCACGGCCCGATTTATTATCCTTAAGAAAATTAATCGCACGCTTTGCGTCGTTTTCCGTTTGGGTAACGATATTTTGAAGAGCCGCACCCAGTGCGGTTTCTATAGCAACGGAATATTCTTCCTCAACGCTGATAAGCTGAGAAAGCACGCCGTCAATTCCACGCAGAGTACCACGCTTAACCTCTCGCATAACGGCTTTAACAGAGCCGGAATAGCCCTCCATATTCTTCTCTAAATCATCTAACATTTTGGCACGGGAACGCCTGCGGTCAATATCAAGACCTATTTCGTCCAGCTCTCGGCGCATTTTCTCCGCCTTTTCTGTTCTCGACTGAACTTTAAGCTCGTAGCCTCTTACGGCATTGCCTGTGGATACAACGAGTTCCTTTGCTTTGCTGAGCTTGTCCTCACATTCTTTTTTATTAAAATCAAGCTGAGCTTTTGCATCCTTGCGTGAAGCAACAATCTCATCAATAGCACCGAGACGGGAATTTATTTCTTCAACAGATGAATTGGCAGTTGAAATTTCGACTCGGCAATCCCCTATTTTAACGGCATACTGAGCAATTTCTTCGGAGAGTTCGGCAATTTTTTGAGCAAAAGCTCTGCTCTCTTCCCTGATTCCCTCGATTTTGCCTGCGGCTTCTTCAAGCTGAGCCCTCTTTTGCTTTTCGGCGTTTTTGAGCAGCTCAACGGTTTTCATAGTTTCTGTTATTTCATCATCAAGGTTTTGTTTTGACTCAACGGCAATTTCCATATCACGGGTAATTCTTGCAATCGCCTCGTTGTTGTGCTCGATTGAGTTGAGCTCAACGGCAACCTGAGCGTCAATCTGAGCCGCCTGCTCTTCGACGCTCGATGCGTCCTGACGAACTTCGTCAATTTTAGCCGTAATCTGACGGCTTAATTCCATTGTATCTTCCATTTCCTCAGCAATGGTATTAAGCTCGTTTTCAACGGTTTCATACTGTGCAACAGCCGTGTCAAGCTTATCTGCATGAGCTTTGAGCTGTTCACGAACCTTATCAATAGTGTTAAGCCAAAGACCGATTTCAAGAATCTTTCTGTCCTCAGCCAAAACCAAAAATTTCTGTGCTTTTTCGCTCTGCACTTTCAAGGGACCTACTCTGTCCTGAAGCTCAGTCAGAATATCACGCAGACGAATCATATTCTCCTCAGCCTGTGCAAGCTTGCGGTTTGCATCGTTCCTGCGGTATCGGTAGGCGGAAATACCCGCCGCTTCCTCCAGCATTTCACGGCGCTGATTTGATTTTGAAGAAACCATATCCGCAACTCTGCCCTGGCTGACCATGGAATAGCCGTCACGGCCGAGACCTGTATCCATAAACATTTCATTTACATCTTTGAGCCTTACAACCTCATCGTTAAGCAGATATTCGCTCTCGCCCGAACGGTAATAGCGGCGTGTTACGGAAACTTCGTCCTTGTCGCACTTCAAGGCTCGGTCGGTGTTATCAAGGCGCAGAGTTACCTCCGCAAAGCCTTTAGCCTTGCGCACGCCTGTACCGCTGAAAATAACATCTTCCATCTTGGCGCCTCGGAGGTTTTTGGTAGATTGCTCACCCAAAACCCAACGAACGGCGTCGGATATATTACTTTTACCTGAGCCGTTAGGGCCTACGACAGAGGTTATGCCCTGCCCAAATTCGAGCACGGTTTTGTCGGGGAAGGACTTAAAGCCTTGCATTTCAAGCGATTTTAAAAACATTCCGTCATCTTCCTCTGATAATAATTTTCGTTTCATCGCCGGCTACAACCTTGCAGTTGTAGCCACATTCAGCCAAGCGGCTGATATTTTTCTTTTTCTGCCCCGTTGCCTTTGAAACATCTTTGGCAGGAACAATAATCTCATAGCTGCCTTTCGGCTTTTCCTCCAAAAGGTCAAGGATTTTTTTATAGTATATTTCCCCTTGGCAAAGCTCACGCAGAGCCGGATGATAAGCGCCGGCAAGGTAGTTTTCTTCAATCCCTTTTTCCGCATGAAGCCCAAGGCGGATAATATTAATATTCTTTTCTTCAAACATTTGCATCAGCTCTGCACAAAGCGCTACGGTTTCATCAAGAGTCTGCGGCTTATATTCTCCGCTTTTAAAGAGCTCGCCGAGCATTGTATTTTTCAGCACAACGGTGGGATAAATACGCACCGTATCAGGCTGCAGGTCTATAATCCTCTTTGCCGTTCGGATATCCTTTTGCGGCGTTGAACCGTAAAGTCCCGTCATCATCTGCAGCCCCAACTCAAAGCCGTGGCTTTTTATAAGCTTTGACGCTTCTTCCACATCTTGAGCGGTATGGCCTCTCTTATTGAGACTAAGCACAACCTCATCCATGCTCTGTGCGCCCAATTCAATGGCACGAACCCCGTAGCGGCTGAGCAAGGCAAGTATTTCCTCATCAATAAAGTCGGGTCTTGTGGAAATTCGTATTCCGCCGTTTAAAAAGCCGTTTTCTATGTAAGGTTGAGCCGCCTGCAAAAGACTGAGCATATAATCTCTGTCAATAGCGGTAAAACTTCCACCGAAAAATGCAAGCTGAGTGAAGCTGTCGTTACAGCCGCCCGCCATTGCGGTTTCACAGGCAGAAACAACCTCCTGCGCCGAAGGCTTAGCCGTTTTGCCCGAAATAGTGCGCTGATTGCAAAAACTGCACTGCTGAGGACAGCCGCTGTGCGGCACAAAGACCGCTATGTTCGCATGCTTCATTTTTCTACACCCATAAGCTTGAGCGCTTCACCTGCCGCCGCCTGCTCTGCAAGCTTTTTGCTGTGTCCGCTGCCTCTGCCTATGCAGTTGCTGTTAAGGTGTATTTCAACCTCGAAAATCTTGTCGTGTGCAGGTCCGCTTTCACCTACAAGCACATATTCAAGCTTCTCTTCGGGATTTCTCTGTATAATCTCCTGAAGAACGGTTTTATGGTCTCTGAAAGCAACCTCGTTTTTGTGTCCCTGTGCTTCACGGACAAAGCGAAGCACAAATTCCTTTGCGCTATCCATTCCGCCGTCAAGATATATAGCGGCAATAACCGCTTCAAAAGCGTCGGAGAGAATCGACGGGCGTTCTCTGCCTCCCGTATTCATTTCGCCCTTGCCGAGCAATATATAATTACCCAAATCAATCTCTTTGGCGAAGCCGAAAAGGGATTTTTCGCAAACGGTTACTGCTCTGAGCCTTGTCAGCTCGCCCTCAGGCACTGTTTTGCGGTGGCTAAAAAAATATTCCGCCGTAATAAAGCCCAAAACAGAATCACCCAAAAACTCCAGACGCTCATTATACAAACCGCCGCATTCGTTGGCATAAGAGGAGTGAGTGAGAGCCGTAATGAGCAAATCTTCGTTCTTAAATTTATAATTTATTTTTTCCTGAAACTCTTTAATATTAGGCTTCATAAGCTATCATTCCACCTTTGCGCAGGCGGCTTTAATTTCGCCCACAACATCGTTCTTCACACAGTTTACAGCCTGACGGATAGCGTTTTTAAACGCTTTTTCATTTGATGAGCCGTGTGCTTTTATAACAGGCTTCTCTACACCGAGAAGAACTGCGCCGCCGTATTCTTTATAATCCATCTTTGCCTTGAAGCTGTCCACTCCGCCTTTGACGCCCAGATATGCCAGCTTGCTGAACAGATTTTTCTTGAAAATGGCTTTTATATTGCCCATGAGCATACCTGCAACGCCCTCGTACATTTTGAGAATTACATTGCCTGTAAAGCCGTCCGCCACAATAACATCAGCTACACCGAAGGGAATATCACGCACCTCTGCGTTTCCGATGAAATTGAGCTTGCTTTCTTTGAGCGCCGAATAAGTTTCCAGCTGAAGAGCCGTGCCCTTATTTTCCTCTACGCCTATGTTTGCAACGCCTACTCTCGGATTTTCTATACCGATAATCTTGTTCATATAAACACTGCCCATAGAGGCAAACTGGCAAAGATGCTCAGGTCTGCACTCTATGTTTGCGCCGCTGTCCAAAAGCATAAAGGGACCTTTCTCCGAGGGCATTACGCTTGCAATAGCTGTGCGGCGGATACCCTTGATTCGCTTAACAATAAAGGTTGCGCCAACAACGATTGCTCCTGTGCTGCCTGCCGAAACAACGGCGTCGCCTTTTCCCTGAGCCAAAGCCTGCATAGCTACGCCGAGAGAAGTATCTTTATGCTCTTTGAGCAGAGTGCGGGGCTCATATTCCATTTCAAAAACAGTGTCAGCCTGCAGAATCTCCATGTTATCAAGAGAAATGCCGTTTTCCTCTGCACAGGAGCGGATTCTTTTCTCATCGCCCACAAGCAGAATTTCAACCTCCAGCTCCTTAACAGCCAAAGCACTGCCTTTTAATATTTCAAGGGGAGCGTTATCTCCTCCGAAAGCATCAACAATAATTTTCATTTGCTTTTCCTCTTTTCATTCAACTGAAAGCTCCGCCAAGCCTCTGTTTGCAAGGGCGGCATATCTTTCGCGTTTATCTCTTATTTTTTCAGGCAAGGGCGGCAATATACCGAAATTTGCGCCCATAGGCTGAAAATCTTTTGACTGACAGGCGCTTGCATGGAGAGCCAAAGCGCCCATCATGCTCGTGTTTTTCAGAATCAGCGGTTCTTCGCCCAAAATATATCTTGCCGCATTAAGCCCTGCAATAATACCGGAAGAAGCGGATTCCATATATCCCTCAACGCCTGTAATCTGTCCCGCAAAATAAAGCCCTTTACGGCTGCGAAAAGAATAATCGGCATTCAAAAGCCTCGGTGAATCAATAAAGGTGTTGCGGTGCATAACGCCGTAGCGCACAAAATCCGCATTTTTGAGAGCAGGTATCATAGAGAAAACTCTCTTCTGCTCTCCGAATTTCAAATTAGTCTGAAAGCCTACAAGGTTGAATAGCGTACCCTCTGAATTTTCTCTGCGAAGCTGAAGCACTGCCCATGGTCTGTGCCCTGTTTTAGGGTCACGCAAGCCCACGGGTCTGAGAGGTCCGTAACGCATTGTATCAGCACCCCTTGAAGCCATGGCTTCAATAGGCATACAGCCCTCGTAGACATCCTTGCGCTCGTCAAAGCTATGCACTCCGGCCCTTTCGGCAGTAGTTAAAGCTTCATAAAAAGCTTCGTATTCTTCCTTATTCATAGGACAATTTATATAATCGTCCTCTCCGCCTCTGTCATAGCGTGACTGGGTAAAAAGGCAATCATAATCCAAGCTTTCCGCCGTAACTATAGGTGCGGCGGCATCGTAAAAGCTGAGCCTGCCTGAGCAGAGCTTATCTATCTCTGCCGCAAGGCTATCAGAAACCAAAGGGCCTGCCGCAACAACGACCACTCCGTCAGGTATCTTTTCAACCTCTCTGTGAATAATGGTAATGAGAGGATTTGAATCTATCATTTTCGTGACAATTCGGGAAAACTCATCCCTGTCAACCGCCAGAGCTCCCCCTGCGGCAACACTGCATTTTTCTGCCGCCGCCATGCACACAGAGCCGAAACGGCGCATCTCTTCCTTTAGCATACCTGCTGCGCTGTCCAGCCGCATAGCCTTGAGAGAATTTGAACAGACGAGCTCGGCATAGCCCTGCATTTTATGTGCAGGAGAAAACTTAACGGGCTTCATCTCGTAAAGCTCAACAGGAATGCCACGCTTTGCAAGCTGCCATGCCGCCTCAACCCCTGCAAGGCCTGCTCCGATAACAGTAGCTTTATTCATCGTCCTTAGCCTTCTTCTTACTTGCCTTTTTGCTGTAGCCGCAGCCCTCTGCAAGGCAGGCAATCATGCCGCCTCTCTGCTTGAACAGGCTCCTGCCGCAGTTCGGACATTTTTCTTCCGTAGGCTTATCCCAGGTTGCAAAATCGCACTTAGGCCATGCTTCACAGCCGAAGAAGGCATGACCCTTGCGGCTGCGCTTTTCAACAAGCTTTGCGCCGCACTTGGGGCAGGTTGCGCCCGTTTCCTGAATAAGGGGCTTTGCGTTTTTGCAGGCAGGATAATTGGGGCAGGCAAGGAATTTGCCGTAGCGACCGATTTTAATAACCATCATTGCGCCGCACTTATCGCAAGGGATATCTGTTTTATCCTCTTCAAGCTCAATTTTAACTCCCTGCATTTCTGCCTTTGCTTTATCAAGAGTTTTTTCAAAATCTCCGTAGAAATCGTGGAGAACGCTTATATAATTTTCCTTGCCCTCTTCAATCTCGTCAAGTGAGGTTTCCATCTGAGCGGTGAATTTGACATTTACAATTTTCGGGAAACGCTCGCCCAAAAGCTTTGTTGTTGCAAAGCCAAGCTCTGTAGGAA
This sequence comes from uncultured Oscillospiraceae bacterium, assembly GCA_949297075.1. Lineage (GTDB taxonomy): Bacteria > Bacillota > Clostridia > Oscillospirales > Acutalibacteraceae > UBA8612. The sequence goes on from CASFRX010000032.1 coordinate 9,658, forward strand.
CAAGCTGTTTTGCTGAACGCTTTACATATTCACGCTTAATAATGGTTGTGATTATTGTTGCATAGGTGCTGGGGCGTCCAACGCCGTTTTCTTCAAGGGCTTTGATAAGGGAAGCTTCCGTATATCTTGGGGGAGCCTGAGTGAAATGCTGGCCGGGAACAAGCTCCTTGAGCTTCAAGGTTTCGTCCGGCTTGAGTTCGGGAAGCTTTCCGTCCTTTTCTTCCTCATTCTCATTTGTTTCTTCGTAAAGAGCTGTAAAGCCCTCAAATTTCACCTCATATCCCGTTGCATTGAAGATGCAGTATTTATCGTCGCCGGGCTTCTGCGCCTTAATCTCCGCTTTGACGGTATTCTGAACGCAATCTGCCATAAGGCTTGCCATAAAGCGCAGCCAAATGAGGTTATAGAGCTTATACTGCTCAACTGTAAGGCTGTCCTTAACCATAGCAGGGATAAGGGCAGGATTTGTGGGGCGAACTGCCTCGTGTCCGTCCTGAATGCCTGCACGCTGTTTGAAATAGCGAGGCTTTTCAGGCAGGAATTTTTCGCCGTAGGTGCTGCGGATATAATCGCAGCCCTGCTCTCTTGCCTGGTCGGAAATGCGAAGAGAGTCCGTTCTCATATAGGTTATAAGACCCATCGAGCCATGGTCTTTAATATTGACGCCCTCGTAAAGCTCCTGAGCGATTTTCATAGTGCGCTGCGATTGGAAGTTGAGTCTGCGTGAAGCCTCCTGCTGCATTGTGGAGGTTGTAAAGGGAGGTGCAGGACTCTTTTTGCGAGTGCCTTTTTTAACTGAGCCGACGGTGTAAACCGCACCGTCAAGTCTTGCCATATATCCCTTAGTCTGCTCCTCGCTTACAAGCTTAACCTTGCCTGTTTCGTCCCCTGCAAAAGCGGCAGAGAAAATCCTGCGTGAAGGTGAAGTAAAGCGAGCATCAAGGGACCAATACTCCTCCGGCACAAAGCTGTTAATCTCGTTTTCCTTATCAACAATGAGCCTGACCGCAACGGACTGAACACGGCCTGCTGAAAGACCTTTGCGAATTTTCTGGCTGACAAAGGGGCTGAGCTTATAGCCCACAAGCCTGTCGAGAATACGCCTTGCCTGCTGAGCGTTTACCATATCAATATCAACCTTGCGAGGTGCAGACATACCCTTTTCTATACCGGGGCGTGTAATTTCGTTGAAAGTTACACGGTTCTTTTCGTTTAAATCCAAATTCAAAAGAGTTGCAAGGTGCCATGAAATAGCTTCTCCTTCACGGTCAGGGTCAGTTGCAAGCAAAACGCCGTCGCTCTTTTTAACGGCGCTCTTAAGCTCGGAAACAAGCTTTTCCTTGCCTTTGACTACCTCATACTTAGGGGCAAAATCATTGTGCACATCCACGCTCAGCTTAGAAGCCGGCAAATCACGCACATGACCTATGGAAGCCATAACCTCGTAACCGTCACCAAGGAAGCCCTTGATAACCTTTGCCTTTGAAATTGACTCAACAATAACTAATTTTGACATAAACATATCCCTTTCGGTTATATATGAAAAAGTGTTAAACAGAAATTTTATACCTTGAGCCTGCACAGATTTGAATGAGCCCCTGCAGCTCTAATTCTAACAACAGCTGAGAAAGCAAAGGCGCTTCAAAGCCGCTGTTTGTTACCAAATAATCAAAGCTCAACTCCTCATTGCCGAACAGAGCGTAAACCGCCGCCTGCTGCCCGGTTAAAGAATCGGGAGTTTGCTTTTTAATGGGTTCGCTGTTAGCAGAACCAAATACAAGGGTTCTTTCCACCTTGTTCAAATCAATCAGCTCAGGATAAGTATATACATAATCTGACAAAACATCCGCCGCACTCGTCACCATTTTGGCTCCGTTTGAGAGCAGATAACTTGAACCAACATAAGCCGAGCTGATTACACTGCCGGGAACTGCACCCACATCTCGTCCCTGAGCCGCTGCATATTTCGCCGTGCCCAACGAGCCGCTTCTCTCGCTTGCCTCCACAACCACAGTCATGAGCGACATACCACTGATTATACGGTTACGCAAAGGGAAGCTGCCGCGGCTCGGCTTTGAAAGAGGGAGATATTCGCTGATAACCGCACCGTGTTTTGAAATCTCATTTCTCATGGCTTCGTTTTCCGGCAAATATGCCGCACCTAAGCCACAGCCCATAACGGCAATAGTTTTGCCGCCTGCGTTGATTGCGCCCTCGTGGGAGGCGCTGTCGATACCCAAGGCTCCGCCGCTGATTACGGTTGCGCCCCCTCTTACCAAAGACGCCGCAAGATTGAAAGCCACCTTTTTGCCGTAGTTAGAAGCTTCTCTTGCGCCGACAATGGATATGCAAAGCTTCGCCTTGAGACATTCGGGGTCACCGTTGACATATAGCAAAGCAGGACAATCTGCAATACGCTTTAAGTGAACAGGGTAATATTCACTATCCTGGTCTATTATATGCCAGCCGTTGTTTTTACATATCTCGTTATAGCGTGAAGCCGATTTTATATCTCGCTTGCGCATACGCTCCAGCTGCGCCGGAGTGAACACGCCGAGCAATCGCCATTCGATTTCATCTGCCTCAAATGCTCCTCGGGCACTGCCAAACTCGTTGACAGCAGTCAAATAATCCGGTCCTGCGCCAAGCACGGTTGCAAGCCAGATTTTATATGCATCTTCGCTGTAGCCGTTCATCTCATCAGCTCCCACATAATTATCGCCGCCGCCATTGACGCATTGAGAGATTCCGCTCTGCCCTTCATAGGCACACGTACAAGCTGCATTGCGGCTCTTGATGTTTCTTCCGTTACGCCTTTGCCCTCGTTGCCTATAACGCAAATGGTTTTTTCGCCGAGATTGCACTGAGTAATATCTACCGCCTTTTCGTTCGGCGTTGAAACAAGGGTGATATAACCTCTGCCCTCAAAATTCTTTAACGCTTCGGGCATATTTTCAGTGTTCAGAATAGGAAGCCTGAGCAAAGAGCCCATAGCCGCACGCTGAGCTTTCGGATTATAGATATCACAGCATCCGCAGAGCACTGCGCCCTCGATGCCGAGAGCCTCTGCGGTTCGGGCTATTGCGCCTAAGTTGGCAGGGTCCTGTATATTTTCAAGAGCAATCAATTTTGCGCTACCATATATTTTATCTATATAATGCTTTTTGTCAATAGTTTTGCAAACACAAAAAATTCCTTGGGGCGAAAAAGTATCGGAAAGTTTCAACGAAATATCTTCGCTCACCAAGCAAATATCTTCTGCCTTTTCCTGCAAGAACAAGATTTCGTTTTCGTATTTTTCAGCCGCCTTTTCCGTATAAAAAAGGCGCATTACGGCTGTGTTCGATGCAGCATCGGCACAAAGCCTTGCACCCTCCAGAAAAAACAGACCTTCCTCTCGCCTTGCCCTTGCGCTGTCACGCAGGCGCACCGCCGCCTTGATTTTATCGTTGTTTTTTGCAGTTATAACAGTTTGCATTTTTCTACTATCCTTTGCAAGATTTTTAAACTATCGCTTAAAAAACTCACGCCCGAGGATATACCCGCGGGCGTGACGCAATTATTGATTATTAAAGAGCAGCCTTTGCCTTTTCGCAGATAGCTGTGAAAGCAGCGGGATCCGCAATGGCGATTTCGGAAAGCATCTTTCTGTTGAGGTTGATGCCTGCCTTTTTGAGGCCGTTGATAAGTGTTGAGTAGTTCATGCCATTTGCCTTTGCAGCAGCGGAAATACGGGAAATCCAAAGACGGCGGAAATCTCTCTTCTTGAGCTTACGGCCGATGTATGCGTACTGGCCGGACTTCATAACAGCCTGCTTAGCTGTCTTGAAAAGCTTTGCCTTTGAGCCGTAGTAGCCCTTAGCCATCTTGAGAACTTTATTTCTTCTCTTGCGAGTCATTGTTGCGCCCTTAATACGAGCCATGATTAGTTACCTCCAATAAATTAAACTTGTGTTACCCTACCGGCTTACTTCTTATTTGTAAGGAATAAGGCGCTTGATCTGCTTGCAGTTTGTTACATCAGCAACAGTTGACTTGCGCAGGTTTCTCTTGCGCTTTGTGCTCTTCTTGGTAAGGATGTGTGATTTGTAAGCGTGACCTCTCATGGGCTTGCCGTTCTTGGACAGCTTAAAACGCTTCTTTGCACCGGAGTGTGTTTTGATTTTAGGCATTGTTTTATCCTCCTTGTTATTTTGCTGATTTAGGTGCGAGGAACATCAGCATCTGGCGTCCCTCAAGCTTTGCGGGTTTTTCGATGTTGGCAGCCTCTGCGCAGGCATCTGCGAAGCGCTGCATAATTTCAAGGCCGAGGTTGGTGTGAGCCATCTCGCGGCCTCTGAAGCGAATCGAAACCTTGACCTTGTCGCCGCCTGCGATAAAACGCTTGGCGTGGCCGACCTTAGTATCAAAATCGTGCGTATCAATGTTTACTGAAAGGCGAATCTCTTTGATTTCGACAACTCTCTGATTCTTTCTTGCCTCTTTTTCGCGTTTAGCCATATCGAAGCGATATTTGCCGTAGTCCATAATCTTGCATACCGGCGGTTTAGCCTGAGGCGAGATTTTAACCAAATCGAGGTTCCTCTCCTCTGCGATTTTAAGAGCCTCACTTGCGGACATAATGCCCAGCTGCTCACCGTCATTACTGATGATGCGCAGTTCCTTGTCTCTTATTTCTTCATTGATCTGCAGTTCTTTAGCACTAATGTTCAAGCACCCCCAAAAAATAATAAACGCGTCGGCAGAAAACTACCCACGCACACAATAAAAGCACTAAAGCCCTTAACTCGGCTTAAGACTTGAATTATTGACCGCCGTAGAGCCTTGCCCCGACGGTGAGGACGCGGATGTTCCTGCTTTGTTTGCTCATGTATGATACCAAACTTTCGCCCGGCTGTCAACAGTTTTGTCAATTTTTTTTGGGGAAACACATTTTATCAAAAAAATTGCACAAAATCCTTGTAATTCTGCAAGAATTGTTGTACAATAATTACACAAAATACTACTTGGGAGGTATATAATATGCCTACACAGACCATTTACAAAATCAAAACCAAGCAAAACAACCTTCACCTTCGCGTTGCAAAGGGTCATTTTGCAACCAACCATTCCCACAGCAACTACTACATAGATGTGGTCGCTCAGAAATCCCGTCTTTCCGAAGCAAAGGCAGTTGCAAAAGAGCTTTGCAGCAGCTACAGCTACACTTCAACTATTATCGACACTATTCTCTGCCTTGACGGAATGGAGGTCATAGGCGCCTGCCTTGCAAATGAGCTTACCAAAAATTCATTTATGAACATAAATGCCCACCAGTCAATCTATGTTGTAACGCCTGAAATGACAAGCAGCTCTCAAATCCTGTTCAGGGATAATATTGTCCCCATGATTCAGGGCAAGCATGTTCTTGTTCTTGCAGTCTCCGTTGCAACAGGCTATACGGCAAATGCTGCCGTTGAGGCTATCCAATACTACGGCGGCGAGGTTTCGGGCGTTGCCTCCATATTCTCAACCGTTGAAGAATGTGCAGGCTATTCCGTAAATTCCGTTTTCAACCCCAACGATTTACCTGAATATTTCACCTTACCCTCTCACGAGTGTCCCCTTTGCAAGCAGGGCAAAAAGCTTGATGCGCTTATCAACAGCTACGGCTTCTCCAAGCTTTAATCCGAACTCAACAGTTATTCAACAGCGTTGCGTTAAGCGGCGCTGTTTTTTTGCGAAAAAATTAAATTTGTGTAAATGTATGTGTTAAAATGATGTGACCCAAAAAGAAAGAGAAGTAACTTCAAAATATGGTATAATGAGTTTGCTATAACCATTAACCGTAAAAGGAAGATACTTCTCATGAACATTTTAACACAAGAAGCAAAGAAAAAGC
>CASFRX010000033.1 GCA_949297075.1 uncultured Oscillospiraceae bacterium
ACGGAAAGGGTCATGCTCACTTTCAAAGGAATTAGGGAAGCCTGAAAGTCCCCCCTCGGTTCTGATAGTTGAAAATCTATCCAACCTGCCGGTTAGGATTTTATGGGTATAAACCTGATGACCGACATCAAAAACAAGCTTATCCTTAGGCGAATCAAAGGTGCGGTGCAAAGCTATTGTAAGCTCCACAACGCCCAAATTGGAAGCCAAATGTCCGCCGTTTTTAGAAACGGTAGTTATAAGAGTTTCACGAATTTCCTGTGAAAGCTCATCTAACTGCTCAAAGCTCAGATTTTTAATATCAGCAGGAGATTTTATATTTTTAAGCAAAGAATCATTCATCTTTGACTCCCCAAATCAAATAGTTATTTATTTCGCTTGGCAAGCTTTTGGGCGAAATCCGCCAAAAAACCGCCCTCTCGAGCAAAAACGCCGAGAGAATCGACTGCATCTTGAGTTAACTCGTCAACATATTCCTTTGAACGCTCGAAGCCAAGTAAAGCAGGATATGTTGATTTTTCATTCTCTTTGTCGCTGCCGATAGGCTTTCCGAGTTCTTCAACAGTTGAAGTTATATCCAACAAATCATCAACAATTTGAAAAGCCAAGCCGATATTTTCAGCATAAGCGACGGCAGCGTTTATTTTTTCTGAATCGGCATCAGCAGCCAAGCAACCCAGCACACAGGCGGCACGAATTAATCTGCCTGTTTTAAGTGCATCGGTTTTTCTAAGCTGCTCAAGGGTAATATCCTGACCCTCGTGCTGTAAATCCATAGTCTGTCCGCCAATCATGCCAAGATGACCTGCACAATCGGCAAGCAGTTTAACCGCCTTAACAACGATGCTTGAATCAAGTTTTGCCGAAGACGCAACGGAAAAAGCAAGAGTTAACAAACCGTCGCCGGCAAGAAGCGCCGTAGCCTCGCCGAACTGTTTGTGGCACGACGGCATACCTCTGCGAAAATCATCATCATCCATGCACGGCAAATCATCGTGAATAAGCGAATATGTGTGTATCATTTCAATGGCGCAGGCAAGAGGCAGAGCCGCTTCAACATCGCCGCCGCAAGCACGGCAAAACTCCAGCACAAGCATGGGTCTGACTCGCTTGCCGCCGTTTTTCAGGCTGTAAAGCATTGCATTGCTCACCATATCCTCTTCTCCGCCTGTAAGCTCAACAAAGGAGTAGAGCGTATCATTAATAAGAGAAATATATTCTTCCCGAGAATACTGTTTATTCGTCATAATCAGCCTCCGTACCGTCCCCCATGAGCTGAACTATTTTTTGTTCAGCGCTATCAAGACAGCTTTTGCAAAAAAACGCAAGTTTATTTGCTTCTTCAAAAAGCGTCATGGATTTTTCGAGAGGCAAATTGCCGCTTTCAAGCTGGCCAACTATTTTTTCAAGCTTTTCCATTGCTTTTTCATAAGTCATTTTTTCCATATTTATTCTCCGAAATCAGTAAAGCTTTTTGTTGAGCGGTTTACATTCAACCTCACCGTCAGTAAAACGAACCGTTATATCAGACTGCAAATCAACATTTTGTGCTTTGCTCACTATATTGCCATTGCAATAAGCGGCAGTATATCCGCGCGCCAAAACCTTTAAAGGACTGAGAGCATCAAGCTTTGCACAAGCGCTTGCAAACCGAGCCTGCTCTGAACTTAAGCTTGTCCTTTGATAGTTTAGCAAGCTTGTAAGCAATATATCCAAATTCTGCCTGCCGATATTTACAACCTCTAAGGGATTTTTAAGCACTCTGCTTTGAGAAAGCAAACCAAGCTTAGCACGCTGCTCTGCTATATTCTGCCGCATAATGTGGAAAGAATTAAGCATTAAACCGCTGATGTAAGCCCGTTGTTCTGCCCAATCAGGCACGGCAAGCTCTGCCGCCGCCGAGGGAGTCGGCGCACGCAAATCGGCAACGAAATCACAAATAGTAAAATCTGTTTCGTGACCGACCGCTGAAATAACGGGAATATTGCTTCGGCTGACTGCTAAAGCAACTATTTCTTCGTTGAACGCCCATAAATCCTCAATTGAGCCACCGCCGCGGCCTACAATAAGGACATCGGCAGAACTGTTTTGGTTGAACAAATCGATAGCGGCGGCAATTTGCGGCGCTGCACTCGGACCTTGCACCTGAACAGGGCAAAACACAATCTTTGCCAGTGGAAATCTGCGTCCCAAGACATTGAAAATATCCCTGACAGCTGCACCCGTAGGCGAAGTAATAACACCGACCCTTTCGGGCACTGCCGGAATGTTCTTCTTTAGCTCCTGTGCAAAAATCCCCTGTGCTTCAAGCTTTGTTTTCAGCTGTTCATAAGCAATGTTCAAAGCACCTACGCCGTCGGGCTGCATATCATCGGCATAGAGCTGATATTGACCGTCTCTTTCAAAAACGGAAATTCTGCCTTTGATAACAACACGCATACCGTTTTCGGGTAAAAACTTAAGCCTCTGAGCACTACTTCTGAACATTACGGCTTTTATGGCTGAAGTTTCATCCTTTAGCGTAAAATAAAAATGTCCTGTACGGTAGTGGTTAGTAAAATTTGAAATTTCACCGACAACAAATATATAGTTTAAGTTTAAGTCGCCGTCAATAATAGATTTGATATAAGTATTGACCTGCGTTACGGTAACTACCGCAATGTTATTCATATGAGTTTCTCCATTAAAGCTGTCAAAACAGCTATGCCGGCCGCATTATCACAGGAAAATTCGGGTTTAGCGAAATATGCGCCGTATTTTTGAGTAAGTCGTTGGCTGATAATGCTGTTGCTCATGACTCCGCCTGAAAACACAAGAGGCAAATTGCCGTATTCATTTATGAGCGCCTGAGCCATTGAATCAATGGAAGCACAAATATATTCAATGCAGAATCTTGCAACTCTCTCTTCCGGCTCACCGTCGTCTATCATTTTTTTGCACTTGTTTTCTACGCCTGAAAGCGAACAGTCACATCCACGCATAGTGGGCTTGACATTTACAGGTGCATCACATTTGCAGGCTAAATCATCAATAGCTTTACCGGCAGGAAACTGTAAGCCAAGCATTACGCCTACTCTATCAATCGCCTGACCCGCTTTAAGGTCAAGAGAAGAAGCAATAAGGGTTGTTTTGATAATATCGTTTTCGTCAGGCTCGACCAGCAGAGCCTGAGTTGTGCCGCCTGAAACATGAAAAGCTATAAATCTTTCATTCAGTAAATCAAGCCTGTTCGCCGAGTGAAGAGCAGCGGCAATATGTCCCTGCTGATGGGTAAAGCGACAGAGAGCAGCACTCCTTGCCTTTGCAAAAGCTACAGCGGCGTTGATACCGGCCAAAAAACAAGGCATATATGAACCTTCGTCCGAGCAAGGCTTGACCGAAACGCCTACTGCTTCAACCAAGCTAATATGGCTGCATTTTTCCTCAAGCTTTTCAAACATCTCAGGCAGCTGCACGGTATGGTGAAAAACGGCATCAGACTGTCTGATACCAAGCTGACCCTTGCCGACAGGCAAAAGCTTTTTACACTGAGTTATTATGTTTTTATCCGTATCTAATAAAGCAAGTGACGTTGTGTAGTTGCTTGTATCAACACCGAGCACAAGTGACATTATGCTTTCCTCGCAACTGTGCCGAGCAAGCCGTTAATAAAGGATGCATCCTCAGGATTAGCATATTTTTTGGCAAGCTCAACAGCCTCGTTAATAGAAACACTGTTGGGAATATCTTCAAAATAAAGGATTTCCACCAAAGCAAGACGAATTATTGCCAGCGGCACCTTAGAAATACGGTTAAGCTTCCAGCCCCTTGCATTGGCGCTGATATGTTCGTCAATCTCCTCCTGCTTTTCGCAGGCTGTATATACGAGGCTTTTAACAAACTCGTCATCATCAAGCACACGAAGCTCGTTGGCCAAAGCGAAGATTTCGTTAATATCGGATTCGGGATTAAATGATTTTTCAAACAGCAAAATGAATGCTTGTTCTCTTGCCTCTCTTCTCGTCATAGCTTGTCCTCCGTTAATTGTAAAAAAATAACCCTCCGCATATATGTAGGCAGAGGGTGAAAAATTCATCAATCGTTCTTCATTTGATTAGGTGCAATTTTTAGTCTCTACGCCGGCTATAACTACATTAACTTTAGAAACAACCTTTGAGGTCATTTCCTGAACTGCATTTTTTACGGCTTTCTGCACAGCTGAGGCCACAACGGAAATTTTCGATTCCTCGCTGACCGTAATATAAAGCTTAAGAGAATAGACATTCTCCGCTTTAAAAACTTCAACAAATTTTTGAGAGCCGTCAGCCATAACAAACATACTCTTCAAATTTTTCGGACACTGTAAAATTCTGCCGACGCCGGGCACATCTTTAACAGCAGCAACGGCGATTGAAGCAATAACATCGTCTGAAATATAAAGCCCGGATGTTGCAGAAGCATCGCTTTTTGGGGTATTCATAGAAAAACAACCTCCTTTGTAAGCCTATTATATCACAGATTTTTAAATATACAACTATTTTGCTTCAAATATTATAATATTTTCCGCTCCCGTTCCGGTGTGCTTCATAATTATCTCTTTTATCTGCAAAATCGCCGTGCTGTTAAGAGCGCCTTTTTCGCAAACAACCTGAACCGAATCATTGCTGATTGTAGTTATACAGTCAAAACCGCATTTTGCGCTGATAAGCGCATCAACATCAGCTTCAAGCTTAATTGTATTAGTGAGAGCTGCCAACTGCTCTGCCGCCTTATCAACGGCAGTTTTTGCAGCTGAGGAATCGTGTATTATGCTATTCAAGCTTTCAAACACCCTGTCGTGAGCCTTGCTTCGTTCGAGCCTTGACTTTGCCAAAGCATCATCGGCAGATACTTCTGCTGTTGTTTTTTCGCCGCTTGAAGAGACATATTGAGCTTCTCCGAGTACGGAATAGCTTTTTGTTTCGTCCGCTAAGCCTTGAGTTTGAGCCGTTTCGGGTTTGGTGAAATACCAATTAACAAAAACAGCCGAACCAAGCGCCAACACAAGCGCAGACATAATTATTTGTCTTTTTCTGATAATCACATTCATTGTTTTACTCCTTGTTTCTACTGAATTTTTGATACGCTTATATTACTTGTGCCTATATCCAGCAAAGCGGAAAGCATATCTATAATCGACTGAACAACTCCGGGATTATCGCCGCCTTCGCACAGCACGGCAACTCCCCTGACCTTTGGTGTTACGGTTTTGAGCGCTAAACCGTCCTCACGCTCGTCGCTGTCGATAATTATGTATTCGCTTTCTTCATCGCTGGATAAATCGTTTTTTGAATAACTGCCGTCTCTTGCATAAACGGTTTCATAGTCGCAGTCAAGAGTAATAATAACCTTGCTTCTGCCTGCACCGTATAGGGAAGAAACCATTTCTTCAATTCTTGTTTCTAATTTTGCGCCGTATTCCTCTTCGCTGAAGCCGCTATCCGCTTTTGTGCTTTCTTCAGCTTCATGTTTTGTTTCTGAACCAAAGCTTGATATTACAATTAGTATAATTCCCACAACAGCCGCAAGCAAAACAAGCCCTTTTTTGGGGTCGATTTTCGTGGCATTCAGCCTATTTAAAAAACCGTTAATTTTCTCGTTCATTTTGGACTCCGTCAATTAAAATTTCCGCTTCCGCGCCGTAATTATCCCGAACATAATCGGAAATAAGTTTCTCGTTTTGAGAGTTTTTAGAAATTAGATGCAAAACAATCCCTTTAATTGTTATGTTCTTATTTTCGTCAATATCCATATCAACTGAAATTTTTGTATATTCAACATTGATTGAATTAAGATAAGCCGAAATCGATGATATTATTTGCGAAGCAAGTGTTTCTTTAACTTGGCTCTCTACTTGGTCTTTAAGCTCATGCTCCTGCAAAAAGCTGTCTATGCCTTTTGTATATTCAGCGGCGTTAAATTCAAAATCTGCAAAAGGCGATAAAAACATAATAAGCAGGAATATGCAAGTCAGAAACTTAATCGCCTTTTCACCGCCGCCTTTTGGAGATAACAAGCCGATAACAGCCGCCACCGCTACGGAAAACACAACACTCATAGCCCATTCCTTCATATTTTCCATATGCTTCAGCTGCTCCCTTTTATAACTAAAATCAAACCGACAGAAAGCACAAAGGCAAGTATCTCGAAAATAATAGTTACACTGAGCAAGACCGTTGATGAAGAAATGCAGCGAAACAGCTGAGAAAGCTTGATTTGACCGAACAAATCGCTGACTGCCGCCAAAATATTCAGCATTAAAATCCAAAGAATACATTCAACTAAAACAGGCAGATTAATAACAGCTATTGCCGCAACAGCAAACACACCTACGGTGTTTTTTACCAGACCTAAGGTGCCTACTATAGACATATAAGCATCGCTCACCGCTGAACCGACGACAGGTATCATGTTGCCGATCAAGAACCTGATTCCTCTCACTGCTGCACTGTCAGCAGAGGCGGCAAGCATACCTTTAACCGTAAGCATAGTTACAAAAACGGTGGCAGAAAAGCTGAGCAAAAATATTACCGTCTTCTTTATAAACTCAACAATAGCTTTAATGTTGACAGCATCGGAAACTGAAGAAATAATGCTTAGAGAAAAGACCACCTGAATTACGGGACGAAATACCGAATCGCCAAGCCTTGCGATAACCTGTGCAACAGTAAAGGACAGAGAGTTGTATGTAAGGGCAAGTGTGGGATTGCCACTGACGGTAATAACAGCCGCCAACACGGGTACAAGAGCCGTCACAAAATTACTGCTCACATAAATTGCCGATACGGCTCTCGTTACGCATGAAGCTAAGGGAACAATCACATAAAGTGCGGCAATGATTTCCGATATAAAGCAAACGGCTCTGCTGTTTTCACCGTCTTCAGGTATGAACTGACCCACCGCAGCCATGATTATCACTATAACCAATAGGGAAACAAAACAGTTAAAAGGTGAAGAATACTCGTTTCTGATTATTTCAAAAAAGAAATCAAAAATTCTGCGAGGGCTTGCCGAAAAGACGCTGTCAAAATCAATATCGGTTATGCCTACTTTTTCGAGCAAGTCTTTTTCTTCATCGCTCAATTTATTCATCAGCTCTGACGCACCGCTTGACTCTATCTGTTCGTCAAAAAACTCAATGTCGTAAGCTTCTGCGTTAAAAGACAAAGCATTAAACACGATTATAATCAAAAAAACAAATATGACTTTTTTCTTCATTGTTTTACAAGTGTTGCGGCAAGCTGTGCAAGAGCTTTAAGCATGGGCACGGCCAAAAGCATAATGCTGATTTTACAGCCCAATTCAACGCAGGTTGCTATTGCACGGTTACCCGTATCCGAGCATATATCGCAAATAACCTTTCCGCTTATGGCAATAACCAACGCTTTGATGAGCAAATTAATATACTCGTTGTTTATTTTTGTGCCTTTGCTGAAAGCCTGAAGCTGAGATAATATTTCAGCGGCGGAATCAAGCAGTATAATCACAACAGCAACAACAGCAGATATTTGAATCAGCAAAGAAAACTCAGGTTTATACTGAGAAACCAAGGCCACCAAAAAGCAAGCAAAAACCGCAGTAATTAAAAGTTTTACAATTTCCATATAGCTTAAAAATCCATTAATTTTTTAAGTGATGAGAACAAATCTTCCAAATAAGGCAGCAGCATCATAACAACAATCAAAACTCCGGAAAGGGTTGTAAGCATTGCATATTCTTCCCTGCCCGATTTAGTCAGCACCTGATGAATTACCGCAACGCCTATACCGATTGCCGCAATTTTAAAAACTAATGTAACATCCATTTAAACCTCCGTGTCTCAAACAAAAATAATAAACAGCAAGGCTCCTATGGCTGAGCCTGTAATTCTGTAAAGCTTTATCTGTTCATTCTGCTTTTGCATGGCAAAAGCAAGCAACCGCTCAAACTCTTTTTTATAGTAAGCGCAAAGCTCCAACTGGTCGTTTGCATCACTTTTGCCAAGCTTTGCTCCAAAGCTCTTGAGAAGCACAGAAGCCTTGCTGTCCAAGGCTTTTTGCTCATCAATAGCACTATTCCACACCTGAGAAAAACCTAAATCTAAATCGGATTCAACAACCTCTTGCAAAAAAGTAAGCTGTTTGAACTCTCCGCTTGAAACAGCCCCTCGAATTATGCCGCTGAGCGGCTCATCCGCATAGGCGATTGAAGAAGAAAACCACTGCACCAGGCTCACACATTCCCTTATTGCATCACAGCGTTTTTTAACTATACCGCCTGCATAAAAACCTGTGTAGGCTGATACAAGCATTAACAGTATAGCACCCAAAAATCTCAACTTACAAGTTCACCTGCCGAAATAATTTCTTTAATGACAGACGGTTTATCTCTGCCGCTCAAAAGCGCTACCGCTCCAAAGGCTTTAGTATCCAGCAGATATTTAATCTGAGGACGGCGAAGCAAATCCTCTTTTGAGCTTGCATGAACGGTTAAGAAGAAGTCAACTCCCGAATTAAGACCCTCTTCAATAGCCCGAACCTCTTCAAAGCTGCCGATTTCATCAATAAAAATATTATCCGGACCCATGGAGCGTAGAGCAATCAAAACAGCCTCCTTTTTCGGATAAGCTGAAAGCACATCACAGCTTATTCCCACATCATTGCCCGGAACGCCGTTTGAGCAGGCGGCAATCTCCTCACGCTCGTCGATAATAACCGTTTTGAAGTAACCACCCTCTTCGCCGGACATAAGACGGGCAAGGTCACGCAAAACCGTAGATTTACCGCTTGACGGAGCCCCTGCAATTATAGTGCTTTTGTTGCTGAGATTCTTAACCGCTGAAAAAAGTCCCGTTGCTATCCCTTTATATTCCTTTGATATTCTTATGTTTATTGAAGAAATCTCCCTGACAGCGGTTATTTTCCCGCCGGCGCAAACAGCAGTGCCTGTTATACCCACTCTGTGTCCCCCTTTTACGGTTACAAAGCCTTTGCATATGCTCGACTGATGAGTATGCACCGAGTAGCCGCAAACACAATGGAAGCATTCTTCCATATCATCAACCGTAACAGTATAGGCAGATTTAGAATATACAAAGCCTATTCTGCCGCCGTCAAAAACAAAAGCATTGCCAAACAAACCGCTTAAAATAAGCGGCCTTGAACAGCGCAAACGAACCTCCTGGGTTTGTGATTTAATATTTTCAGGCAAATCCGCAAGCAGTCTTTTTATTCGCTGTCCCGTAAACGAAACTGCTGTTTCAAATCTCGACACATTATCCTTATTCACCTTTTCACCTTCCTTTGCTATGACATAAATATGTAGCCTTGTCCTCAATTATGTATAAGCGGCTGAATTTGATTAATCCTACATAAAGTAAACTAAATCGGTTGAAAAGATTAACAGTTTATGGTATTATGTTAATTAATATTTATAAGGAGTGTTTAGGAAGTGAAAAAGAACAAACTTATTGAAGCCTGCAAACGCAACAAGTTTTCTTTTCTTGCGTTTGGCGCATCAGCCTTTGTAATGGTTATTGTTTACTATTGCTTTAATGTAATACCCTTTGGCGATTACACGGTGCTGCGCATGGACCTTTACCACCAATACGGTCCTCTTTTTGCCGAGCTTTATGACAGAATTACTCAAGGAGAAAGCCTTGTGTATTCATGGACCTCCGGCTTGGGTTCAAACTTTTTAGGCAATTTCAGCAACTATCTTGCAAGCCCTACGGCTATCTTTATGCTTTTACTTGGTCATAAAAATATGCCCGAAGCAATATCCCTGATGATACTTTTTAAGGCCGCATTTGCAAGCGCATTTTTCTCTTATTACCTTAGAAAAAGCACCGGCAAAAATGATTTCACAATTTCTGCATTCGGTGTGCTCTATTCTTTCTGCGGTTTTTTCATTGCATATTACTGGAATGTAATGTGGATTGACGCAATGGCTATCTTCCCTCTTGTAATGTACGGAATTGAGCAAATCATTAAAAATGGCAAGTTTAAAACTTATCTTTTCTCTCTTGCCGCAATTATGATAAGCAATTACTACATGGCATATATCGTCTGTATTTTTTCCGTCATTTATTTCCTCGCCTACTATTTAAGCAACTACACATTGGGCGAGCAATTCACCGTTAACCGCTATTATGATTCTGAAGGCAAACGGCTTAAAGCTCCTAAAACCTCAGGTGTTTACAAGCTCAGAAATTCCCGCTTTATAAACGCAGGCTTACGCTTTGCAGGAGCTTCAGTTGCGGCGGCAGGCCTTGCGGCGTTTATGCTCCTTCCCCTTGTATTTATCTTGCAGAGCTCATCGGCAACATCAGGCTCTTTTCCCGATGAAGCAAGCACCTATTTCAATATATTCGATTTTATTGCCAATCACTTAAATTCCCTTGAACCCACAATTCGCAGCAGCGGCGATGATGTTCTGCCCAATATTTACAGCGGCGTTTTAACCGCAATGCTCGCTCCCTTATTCCTCTATTCCAAGTCATATACCAAGCGTGAAAAAATTGCTTATATCTCCTTGCTCGGTGTGCTTTTTGTAAGCTTTAACATCAATATGTTAAACTACATCTGGCACGGCTTCCACTTCCCCAACGATTTGCCATACAGGCTTTCTTATGTTTATTCTTTTGTATTGCTCACCATGGCATACAAGGTTCTCATCAAGATTGAAGAATACACGCCGAAAACTCTGCTTACCGTCGGCATTGCCGCAATGGCGTTTATAGCGTTGGCGCAAAAGGTAGGCTCAAAAAATGTTACGGAAGACACCGTTATAATCTCCATAATTTTTGTTGCATTCTACACTCTTGTAATGCTTATGATGCAAAGCGGCAAATATCAAAACAGCGCGATTGCTCTTCTTGTGTTTTGCTGTGTTGTTTCCGAAGCCGCAATCGGTAACACTTCCCACTATGTAATGCAGCAGCAAAAGCAATACTATGTAAGCGATTATGATGATTTTCAGGTTCTTAAAGACGCCCTTGATGAGCGTGAGAGTGATAACTTTTACCGCATGGAGCTGACAGACCTTCGCACACGAATGGATCCAAGCTGGTACGGTTACAACGGCATTTCTATTTTCTCATCAATGGCTTATGAAAACACATCTAATCTCGTTCACTACCTGGGTATGGACGGCAACTTCATAAACAGCTACACTTACAGCGGATTCCAAACTCCCGTTTTTAATATGATGACATCGCTCAAATATATAGTTGATAACTCATCTACCACACCGCCTCAGGACGATAATCTCTACACATATATAACGGAAAAGAGCAAATTCACAGCTTATGAAAATAATTTCTTCCTGAATTTAGGCTACTGTGTGGATAAGAGTATCCTCGGCTGGGATTATAGCCACCACAACCCCTTTACCGTTCAAAACGACTATTTTGAGCGAGCTACGGGAATATCCGATGTATTCACTCAGCTTCCTATTAATTATATTGATTGCTACAACATTTCGGAGTTCAATTCAGGCTTTGACACAGGCGAGCTTACATTCTTCCGGGAAGTTAGCGGCTCGGATGCAAACTTCACACCTTGTTATACTATTGAAGAAACAAAGAATTATTTTATTTACATCAAATCATCAAACATTGAAGATGTAACAATTTCTTATGGAGAGCAGGATATAACCAAGAACTTCAGCTCTGAACACATTATCGGTCTCGGTGTTATTGAAGAAGGAACTGAATTGAGCGTTAATATTCCCATCAGCAGCGGTGATTCAGGCTATCTTGATATTTACCTTTGCAGCATGGATATGAAAAAATTCCAAGAGGGCTATGAAATCCTCAAAGCCCGGCAGCTCGATGTTGAAAGCTTTGAAGAAACCGAGATAAAAGGCAATGTAACAGCGACGAATGACTGTGTTTTCTATACCTCTATCCCCTATGACGAAAGCTGGCAGATTTTTGTAGACGGCGAGAGAATCAGCACAGAAGAAATGCAGGAATGTAAAATCGGCAACGGCTTCATCGGATTCTATCTCGACGAAGGAACACACGATATTGAGCTGAAATACGAAGCAAGAGGCCTTAAACCAGGCTTTATCGTTTCAGGTATAACCGTAATCGCTCTTGTGCTATTCCTGCTTGTATTACGCAAGAAAAAGCCGGTTTCAAAGGTTCTTTCAGGCTACGGAGCAGAAACAATTATCATTGAGCATCACGAAGAGCCTGCTCCGCCAATCGAAGAAACAGAAATAACAGAATTCTTTGAAGCGACTACCCAAGTGCAAGCAGACAAAGAAACCGAAGCTGAAACAGAACAGCCGGAAAAGCCTACGGAAGAATCCACAGAAGAACCTACAAACGAATAAGCATGAGAATCACCGCTTTGGCAATTTGCTCAAAGCGGTGATTTTTTGATACATAATGATAAAAAAGAGCAGGTTTTTCGCCTGCTCTTAATTGATCTTTGCTGTAATTATTTTATGCAAAAAGCTCTGCAATGGCAACGATAAGATTTACGGGAAGGATGCTTACAAGGAAGCGAACGGGAACATCGCAAATCTTTGTAATAATCTGACCGAAATCATAGAAATCTTTTCTTTCTGCCGCCTTGGGTGCGCCGTCATACTCAAGAGTAAATGCCTGAGTGTACATAACGCCGCCCTCGCCGTAAGCTTCTGCACGGACATAGCTGCCGATTTGAGAAGAATAATCGTCAAGGTCAATTTCACTGCCTACATGAATAACCTTGCCGTCTGCAATCCAATGAATAACTGCTGCATTTTCAGCTTCAAGAGAAATTGTATCTTCTTTATCATCAACAACAACATTTGTGAAAAGCGGAGCGGCAATATCCTTATCAGCTTCAAACCTTGAGCCTTTTTCGCCTCTTGCATTCTCTTCGGCAATCTTCTTAACAAGAGGATCAAGAATATCGAAAAGAGCCTTTGCTTCAGAGGTCTGAATAGCTGCCGCCTCATCGCGGACAGCTGCAAGTTCATCGTAGTTACCCACATACTTGCTGCCGGCAAAGAAACCGCCCTGAGCCATGTTAGCTTTAAGGTTAGCGGATGTATTCTCGCTGAGATAGTGCATAGTATAGCCTGAATCGACGATATCAAGATTATGGGCGTCGGTTGTTGCAATAGCTAAAACATTTCTGCCGTAAGGAACAACATCCTGAAGCATGATATCCCAAAGCTTTCTGTCAAAACGGGTTCTTGCATCGCCCTTGCTGTTGATATCAATACCGATGCAGGTGCTGTTATCAAGCAGAAGGTTTTCAAACATATTGATTTTGTAGTTATAAACCGCATTATCCTTATTATAGGCATCAGCGGTATATATCTCGTCTCTTGCGTTTGTGTATTCACCGGGGTGATTGATAACAGAAAGACCGCCAAGCTCCTGAACAGCCTTAATGGGGGTAGCATAGTCGCTTGTGCCGCCAAGATAACCGTGACCGTATTCAACGAACCATGAATTTACATGAGCGTTATTGAAAGATGTAGGATTATTCTCAATTCCGAAAGGAACAGCGAGCATATCCTGGCCTTTAGAGCTATCAGGCATGGTCTGAGTATAATACTCATCACCGTAGAATGAAAAATCAACATTATAAGCATTGCCGTTTTTAGCAGTGCCTGAAACTTTAAGAGCAGTCCCGTCCATAAATCCGTTCTTAACAAGACTGATAACCTTCATTGCAGGCAGATAGTGGTTTTTCTGCTCAATGTAGCCATAGAAATTAGTGCCGTGGTCTGTAATTGCAAGAATATCAAAACCGAGCTCATAATGTCTCTCCACCATATCGGGCAAGGGATTGCTGCCGTCGCTGAAAGTGGTATGGCAGTGAAGGTCTGCTTTATAAGCCTTGAATGTGTCGAAATTTAAACTTTCATAGGGATTGTTGATTTTGTAATCAACATCAGCGTCAGCAGCAAAAGCCATGGGAGCCATAGCAAAAAGCATAGCAAGGCTCATAGCGACGGCTATAGCTTTTTTGCTGAATTTATTAAATTTCATTATTCTATCCTCAATTTAAAAATTAGTATTTAAAATCAGTATAGATGATATGTGTTGTTGCAGTTGCAGTACCGGAACCAATGCCGATATCAATAGCAACATCAATATCAAATTCAACTGTGAGCTTTACAAGGTTACCTGTTGTGCCGTCAACAACTGCTGTAATTTTAGCGTTGCTGTATTTTTCATCAATGGTAGCACCGGCATATGTACCTGCGATTGCATCATAGATAACTTCGCCTGTCTTGTGGTCGTAATAGCCCTTATCCTCATTGCCGACACAGATACCGCACTTGTCGATAGGAGCATTTGTGAACTTCTGATCCTTAGAGCCCTTAGAGCTGCCGCCCTTTACATTGAGAACGATTGTATAATCGTCGCCTGTTGCCTTGCAGGTTGCTGATGTAACATCGCCCTCTGTAAGTGTGCTCTTGCGAAGATAGTGACGCTTAGTTTCAGCATCCCAGTTACCCTTGGTAACGCTTTGTGTGTACTTATTCTCTGCGCCTACGCCCATAAACTGATAAACAAGGCTCTTGAATGCTTTAAGAACCGCACCGGCGTTGAGCTTTTCGTTGTCAGTTGAACGGCTCTTGTTGAAGCCTGCTTTTGCATCAAAAGCGGAATTAACAGCAGAATTGTAAAGAGCTATAATATCTGCCTTTGCTGTGGGAGCTGTTTCAACAGCTGCCTCTGTGCTTTCTTCTACAGTTGTTTCTTCTGCAGCATCTGCGCTGGATTCTTCTACAGGAGCAGAGCTTTCTTCAATAGCTGCTGTAGTTGCATCAACAGGCTCGCCTGCAGCTGTTATTGCTTCGTTTGTGGTTGTGGTTGTTTCGGTTTCGGGTTCCTTCTCGCCGCAAGCAGCAAAGCTAAGGAGCATTGCTACAGCAAGAAGAAGTGCAAGAAGTTTTTTCATGGTTGTATTCTCCTTTTTTATTTTTTATGCCTCCAAGGCATTGGTTACAGAAATACTACTTTTTATAGTATTTATCCACATTCGCCGAATGTTCTTCCCAGGTAACAGCGTAGTGGAAATTCATATCTTCATCGGTTAAAAAGAAATAGTAATCCGTATCGGCAGGATAAAGAGCCGCTTCAATAGCTTTTATACCCACATTTGATATAGGACCTGCAGGCAAGCCTGCAAATTTATATGCATTGTAAAGCTCGCTGTATACGCTTATATCTTCAACATAAGGCGCAACATGATTCTTCAGGTAAAAAACAGTTACATCACATTCGAGCTTACCGTATGAAGAATTCAGGCGGTTGTGAAGCACGGAGGAAACTGTCTTCATTTCAGGGTCCAGAGCTTCCTCCTGAATAATTGAGGCTATGCGGATAATCTCATCCATGGAATATCCGAGCTCTGCGGCGCGGATTTCATATTCGGCGGTAATCTTACGCTCATAGTTCTTCAAAAACTTATCGAGCACCGCTTGGGGATTCATATTGTAATAAAATTCATAGGTATCCGGAAAAAGATAACCCTCAAGCAAAAAGGGACGCTGTTCCGGGTTAGTTATCACGCTTAAAAAAGCATAATCTGAACTTGGCTGATTAACAGCCTGCAAAAATCCCTCAGCAGAACAAACGCCGTTTTCCTCTAAAAGCTTTGCATATTCCTCAGCGGCTAAGCCTTCGCGGAATGTAACCCTGACCGTAGGTATGGCGGTAGTGGTTTCCTGCTCAAAAACAGAATCTATGTTTGAACATCCAAACAAACTTGAAATAACTAATGCTAAAGCAATCAGCCAACTAAACTTTTTCACTTCACTTCTCCACACAACTATGTATTATTAGAAATTATACTATAAATAAAAAATTTTTTCAAGTGTTGACATAAATAATAGTTAGCCTTATAATGTTTTTATTAGCACGGGCCCGTAGCTCAGCTG
>CASFRX010000034.1 GCA_949297075.1 uncultured Oscillospiraceae bacterium
TAAAAAGATATATGAACAGGGCTAACAGAATACCGATGAAAGTATTAGGCTGGCTTTCGCCGGTGGAGAAAAGAGCGGCAATTGAAAGAGACTGAAGCCGCCGCAACGGGAAGCCCCTCGTTTCGTTCCGCTACGCTCCACTTCTCTTCGGGGCTTCCCGTTGCCTTTTTTCCTTGAATCTTATTTTTTTCAGAACTTTGTCTCACATCATTGACAAACGTACATTTTATAAAGTTTATGTTTTTTCTTTCCAAATAATACACTAATTGCTGTGTTGACGGTTGGCGCAAAAAATGTTATTATCTTAAAAATATAACCACCTAAACTCGGAGGAAACAAATGATAAATGTAAGGCCCTACCGCACAAATGACAAATACAATGTTCAGCGCATCTGCCTGCAAACAGTCAAGGACGATTTGGTTTTCGAGGGCTTGAACCGTATTCATGCGGATTATCTTCTGCCTGTTTACTGCAATTATTACATAGAACATGAGCCGCATAACTGTTTTGTCTGCACCGATGAATACGATAACGCAGTAGGCTATATTATATGCGCAGAAAATGCCGCAAAATGGTGCAAGATTTTCATTAAAAAATATTTTCCCCAAATCCGCCGCCGCAAGTTCAGCGACAGATTTACGGCATTAGGTGAATGTTTTATACACTTCATTTTTTCTTCTCAATATCCTGCACATCTGCATATTAATGTATTAAAGGATTATCGCGGCGGCACAGGCACGGTGCTGATGCAACAGCTTCTCGGCCACCTTAAAGCAAAAGGGATAAAGGGCGTTAACCTCTGCGTAGATGCAAATAACCCAAAGGCTATCAGTTTCTACGAAAAGAAAGGCTTCAAAACTCTTATGAAATTCCCCGGCGGCAGAGCCATGGGCATAAAAATTTAATCTTATGGGTTGTAAAAAACAAAAAGTTTTTTAACCTTTTTTAGGATTAAATTAATATTACCTGTATTTTCCCTGTATTACCTTTCTCTTACTCTCCAATACTTCTTTCATAAACACATTCGGAGGGCAAGGGAAAATGCAATTTAACAAGGTTGAAATCTGCGGAGTTAACACAGCAAAGCTCAAGGTTTTAAAGGAGAGCGAGAAACGCAAGCTTTTAGAAAAAGCAAAAAACGGCGACAAAAACGCCCGTGAAGAATTGGTCAACGGCAACCTGAGATTAGTTCTCAGCGTAATTCAGCGTTTTTCAAACCGCAGTGAGAATATGGACGACCTTTTTCAGGTTGGATGTATAGGCTTAATAAAATCCATTGACAATTTTGATATCAGCCAAACCGTGCGTTTTTCCACCTACGCTGTGCCAATGATAGCCGGCGAAGTTCGACGGTATCTGCGAGATAACAACCCTGTTCGAGTCAGCAGGTCAATGAGGGACACGGCTTACCACGCCATACAGGCTAAAGAAAAGCTTGTTAATCTTTTAGGGCGAGAGCCTACAATAACAGAAATTGCAGAAGAAATGAACCTAAAAAAAGAAGAGGTCGTAATTGCCTTAGAAGCAATTATCGACCCTGTTTCTCTCTATGAGCCCGTTTATAACGATGGCGGAGATACAATATATGTTATGGATCAGATAGGCGACGGTGGAAACGATGAGGGCTGGATTGACGAGATACTAATGCGGCAGTCCATTGAAGATTTATCCGACCGTGAAAAGCGCATATTGTCCCTGCGCTTTATGCGCGGGCTTACCCAAATAGAGGTTGCAAACGAAATCGGCATATCTCAGGCTCAGGTTTCACGCCTTGAAAAATGCGCTCTTTCAAAAATCCGCAATCACGAATAAAGCCGCAAAAACAGATTCATTTTTGGAGCCGTTAATTTGCTCATAAATCTATCTGAAAAGGCTAAGTCAGCCACAAAACTGACTTAGCCTTTTTGTCATATATCAGTTACCAAAAAACTGAGGAAGATATGCCTTATGTGCTTCCTTCATTTCCTTGAAGCAGTTAAGAGCCTTTTCCCAGTCGCCTACAAGAGGATGAACAAGAAGAGCGTTGAGAGCAGCTTCCTCCGAGCCTGTTTTTGCAGCCTCAACTGTATAACGCTCATACTCCTTGACTATGCTCATCAGGCCTATAATGTGGCGGTTGTTAATTTCGCCAAGGTCAATGGGCTCTGCGCCGTTTGCAGTAATCCTTGCAGGAATCTCGATAACATCATCGGGCTTGAGGAAGGGCAATGTGTTGCCGTTTTTTATATTGACAACCTGAATATCACCGACATCGTTTGCGATTGCATTAATAAGCGAAACTGCAACAAGAGAGTATTTGTGGCCGCCTCTCTGGTCGAGGAGAGCAGGTTTGACATAAAGACCTTCATCGGAATACATTTCAAGAAGCTCTTCTTCAATTTCCATGCACTTTTGTGCACGGCTCTTTTCGCTCTTCATAAGGTAATCCAGCTTTGCGGCACGGCAGTAATAATATTGCAAATATGATGAGGGCAGAGCGTGGATAGCCTTGAGGGTTTCAAGAGAGAAGCCGTCATCCTTAATGTTCGCCATAACCTTGGGAGAGAAGCCGTTTGCAATAAGCTCATCAATCTTCTCTTCGCCGTCAACCTTAACCGAGGTCATCCAGCTGAGGTGGTTAAGGCCTACATATTTAATATCTGCATCGTTGCCGACTATTTCCTTAGTATCGTCAAGCATATCAATGGGAACATTGCAAAGGCCGATGCACTTAACATTTGTGTTGTTGAGAACATATTCCGTAACAATGCCTGAGGGATTTGTGAAGTTGATAAGCCATGCGTTTGGGCAGATTTCTTCAATCTTGCTGCAGATATTCTTCATGACGGGAATTGTACGCAGAGCCTTGAAGAAGCCGCCGATACCTGTTGTTTCCTGACCGATAAGGCCGTATTTGAGGGGGATAGTTTCGTCAAGATGTCTTGCCGGGAGCTTACCTACACGAATCTGAGTAACGACAAAATCCGCACCCTGAAGAGCCTCGTCAAGGCTGTCTGTCAAAACTGTTTCGCAGTCGATGCCTGCCGCCTTGAGCATACGGATGCAAAGGTTGCCGACGATAGTTCTCTTGCGGTCGTCAATATCCATAAAGGAAATTTTCTTGAGCTTAAGAGAGTCCCTTGCCTGAAGAAAGCCGTCAACAAGTTCCGGACAATATGTACTGCCTGAGCCGATAACGGCTACACTGATTTCTTTCATGATTTTTGTACCTCCGATTTTATATTAATATATATTTTTTGCTTTAAGCGTACTGCTGAAGTATCCAGTTGATGCAGCCGAAAACAGGAGCTGCCGTGAGCTTTTTGAAGCAGAGCTTTTTATCTGTGAGCTTGCCTGCTTTTTCGATCATCAGGTCAACATATTTTTCGCTGGGGAGCTTAGTATGAATAGAGCCTGCGAGAACGACCTCGACCTCATCGTCAAAATCCAGTTGATTTGCGTGAGCGGCAATAAGATATGCGCCACGGTCTGCAAGAGCTTCAACAGCTCTCATAACAGGCTTGTCGCCCATGTTTGCCGCCTCGAAGAAGAAATCGAGCAGACGCATTACGAAGCGAGGCAGCTGTTCTTCATCCTCATACATTGCAACCGTTGCAAGGAAATCTTCCTTTGTTTTAAGCCCAAATTCTTCAAAGAACATATGGGTCATAGCTGTTTTTTCAATGCCAAGCATTATATCGTCATAAATTATTCTGTAAGCCGTAATAGCTATCTGGTGTCCGCCGCCGATATCGCCCGAAAATTCGCCCAAGCCTGCAAGCTGACGCATTTCGCCCTTGCGGTCAATAGCATTACAGCACATACCTGTGCCCATGTTGTAGCCGATAGCGGCGCCTGTTTCACTGCCTGCTTTTACGCCGAGGAAGCCGTCATTATAAATCTCAAAATTCTTGAGGCCTTTTTCCCTGAGCTTTTCGCACATAATATCATGCTGAAAAGGGTGGTCAATGCCGGCGAGTCCCATGAGAGTGAAGCTGACATCATCAAGGGTAATTCCCTGCTTTTCGGTAAGAGCCGTCAAGCCGCTCCAAATAATGCCGCTTGCCTCGTCAAAAGAGCCCTCCATGTTTTCATGGTTGCTTCCGGGGGTTTTAACCTCGTTGAGAATGTTTTTGTTTTCATCAAAAAGTGTGTAGACGGTTTTTGTGCCGCCGCCGTCAACTCCTATGTAAAACATCAGTATCTATCCTTTCTTTTAATTTGCATTATATATCATAGAATTCCGAGCAAACCTCATCAAGACAGAATCGGTTTCTTTCGTAAGGTTCTCTGTCTATCCACATTCCGTTTGTAAAATCCGGGAAGGCTACGGGGTGACTGCCCATAGCAACCGACTGCTCGGAAAGGCAGGTGACCGCCATCCATGCTGCTGTATCATAAACATCAATGGGAGGATGAATATTATTTATTGCGGCATTGGCAAAAGCGGAAAGCACTAAGAAATCCATGCCGCCATGTCCGGATTCGTGAATACCTTTTTTGTAATACTCTTTCCACATGGGATGCTCGTATTCTTCTATATAGGGTGTGGCATCCTCAACCTCATGCTGCGGAGAACGGCCGTCAATATACATCTGTTTGCCGTCCTCGCTGTACATACCCTTAGTGCCCTCGATGCGGTAGCCTCGTGAATAAGCACGGGGCAGAGTGCAGTTGTGGGTGAGAGTGATAGTTTCGCCGTGGGCGCATTTAATAATGGTTGTTACAACATCGCCCTGTGCAAAATCATAACCGGCAAGGTCATAATCCTCGCCCTTATTGTCCTTAATCCATTGGTTAAGACCTCTTGCTTTAGAGGACATAGAAACAAGGGAGATCATTCTGTTGCCTCGGTTAATGCCCAAAAGCTTACAAATGGGACCTAACTGATGGGTCGGATAAACCTCACCGTTGCGGTTCATAAAATTGAAGAGCCTGCCGTGGCGGTTTTCACGGCCTAAGGCGATTTCATCACGCAAATCGTGCTGATAGCCGCCCTCGCAGTGAACAACCTCGCCGAAAAGCCCCTGCTTCACCATATTGAAAAGAGCCATTTCATTTCTGTCATAACAGCAGTTTTCAAGGAGCATACAGAATTTTCCTGTTTCCTCGCTTGCTCTGACGAGCTGCCAACACTCTTCAAGGCTTGCGGCGCCGCCAACCTCCATGCCCACATGCTTGCCTGCGCGCATACAATCAACGGCGATTCTGCTGTGAGTAATCCATGTTGTGGCAATCATAACTGCTCCCACATCTTTGCGCTCCAGCATTTCTTTATAGTTCGTATAACCGTCGGGTATAAACCCAAATTCATCCTGAAAGCACTTCTGCATATCCTTCACTCGGTCTGCATACTTATCGCAAACAGCAGCAATCTCAACACCGGGCACGCTTTGCAGCTCTTTAGCCATGCTTGCGCCTCTGCCGCTCAAACCGATAACGGCGAACTTGATATTTGATGTCATGTCAATTTCCTCTTATTTGAAAATTCTTTTGAATGTTTTTCTGAATTTGCGCAAATACAAAGTCACAAGCTTTGTCAGCATTATATCATACATTACAAATGTGAAATTTGCCAGAGCCAAAACAAAAGGTATTCCATATTTGCCAAGCTCCTGCATATCCTCAAAAGGTATGCCCAAAAGCTTGACGGAAACGAAATAGGCACCCGTTACGGCGGCATTGAAAACAGCAAGCTTCACAAGCCATTCTACAACAATGGGCAAATGCTTTTCAAGGCTTGATTTAATAATGGGATAGTAGCCGAAAAAGGCTATATAGAAAGTTGCCGCCTCTTTATCGGGCACTACGAAAACCGAAAGCAAACTGACCGCCGCATAGACAAAAAACGCCCATTTTTTGTTTATTTCTATTACCATGAGTATAAGCAATGCACCCGATAACAGCGGTATCGCATAGGTCATAAAGGGTATCACCGCAGTGAGTAACATAAGCGTTACGCTCAGCGCGCTGACTATACCGCCCAAAGCTGTTTTTGATGTTTGTTTCATTTTAACGCCTCTATGAAATAGACTTATTCTCTGTTTAACAGCAGGGAATTAAATCGCCGCCGAAGCACTCACAGCAGCAATCGGCGCACAGCAGCCCCGAGCAAATATCGCAGGCTGAACAGCCGGATGTGCTTTCCGTTCTTCTCTCGGTGCGATAGCCGCCTGACCTATCGAAATTTATATTATTTGCCGCACGGCGGTATTCCGCATTATTAGGCTCCATTTGAGCCGCACGCTCAAAGTTGCTTGCGGCATCTTCAAGCCAGCCCTTGCGGTGCTGTACCGTGCCTTTGAGGTAATACCATTCAGCCGTTCTTTGACCTATGGGTACGCTTTCAAGCAACAGTTCCGCTTCGTCCGTTCTTCCGCTGTTTATTTTTGCTCTGATTTCGCTGAAATCCGTGCTGTTCCGGCCTGTATTGCCATAGCTCTGTGAGCTTGAGTCACCTGAGCCTGTGCGGCTGAGGATAATAGCGTCATAAGCCTCATCAATTTCTCTCATTTTTGCTCCGTCGGGAGTTGTGCCGTTGACGCTGTAGCGCCTTGCAAGGCTGCGATAAGCTTCTTTAACAGCGTTGTCGTCCGCTCCCTGAGACAAGCCCAAAACTTCAAAGGGATTCCTGTTCATTTCTTCTCCTCCTTGTTGGTTTGTTCTTTTCTTTCCCCAAAATAGTGTTCACGCAAGCTTCCGTTCCGTCAAAAACTATATTTTCCAAAATTTCTTTAAATCTTTTCGGCTTCATTTCTTCCAGCTGTCTTGCAAGCTCTCCTGCCGTAAGATTTAAAACTTTAACAGCTTTTTCTTTTGCTTCTTCTTTGCTTATATTATTAAATACATTATATGAATTTGTTTTTCTGTCGCTTTCCATATCGTCAAGGGCATCTGCAAAATAGACCCAACGCCCTGTAAGATAGCCGAAGCGCTGTAATTCTTCAGCCGTTTCGCCGGCAAAGCCTATTTTCAGAAGCTCGCCCATTGCAGCTGCGCCGGGATGGGCGGCTGCATCAATGCTTTCTGTTTTTTCTCTTTCTATTTTGCTTTGCTCTGCCATTGCTTTGGCTATAACCGCATCCGCCTCGGCGTATTTTTTCATGGCCTTTTTTCTTTTTATTGCAAAGTAAGGCTTGAGCAAGCGTTTTGCAAGGCTTTTGAAAAAAGATGAATCTTCAATATCATCCTGCACCTTATAGTAGCACATAAGCATTGCAGAAGCGGCGGCAAATTCAAGCTCAGCCGTGCCGTTAATGCACTTTTGGCATTTTTTAAGGGGATTATATTCACATCTGCCGCTTTTAAAGCCCGGACATTCCTCGGAGAAAGCCATACGGGTCAGAGCAAGCAGAGTAAAATCGTAATTTAGGGTGAGAGGGGCAAAAATGCCGTAATCCTTTTTCATCTGTCTGCAAAGGGAACAGTAAACAGCCTTATACGCTTCATAATCCTTTACCTTCAGCTCAGGTTTATAAATTTTGACATAGCCGAACAAAGCTCATCACCTCTTAAAGAGCAAGCACACGCTGTGAGCCGCAATGCCCTCTTCTCTTCCGCTGAAGCCCAGCTTTTCTTCCGTTGTTGCTTTGACATTTACCTGCGAAAGCTCAACACAGCAGGCGGCGGCAATATTTTCACGCATTTTTTCAATATATGGCTTGAGCTTGGGTTTTTGAGCAATAACAGTTGCGTCAATATTGCCTACACTGTAGCCCTCTTCGCCTACACGCTTCACAACTGTCTTTAGAAGCTCCAAGCTATCCGCATTTTTAAACGCAGGGTCAGTATCGGGGAACATTCCGCCTATATCACCCAAGGCGGCGGCGCCTAAAAGCGCATCGCTTACGGCATGGAGAAGCACATCTGCATCGGAATGACCGAGCAGCCCTAAGCTGTGTTCAATTTGGATTCCGCCTAAAATGAGCTTTCTGCCCTCAACAAGGCGGTGAACATCATAACCGTGACCTACACGAAACACCATTCATCCCTCCAATATACTTTCTGCAAAAGGAATATCCTCAGGAGTAGTAATTTTAATATTAGTATATGAGCTCTCCACTATCTTCACACTGACTCCGCAAAGCTCGGCAAGGCGGCAATCATCCGTCATATCTTTCGCTTTTTCGCCGAGCTTATTTACACATTCGGTGTAAATAGATTTTTTGAAGCATTGGGGAGTATGCACCGCACGCAAGGTTTCACGAGGCGGTGTATCTATAATAAATGAATTGCCGTCAATTATTTTAACCGTATCTTTTACAGGTACCGCACAGGCGGCGGCACCGCACTCAAATGCGGCAAGAATTGTCGTATTGATTATTTTCTGTGTAACAAAGGGTCTTGCTCCGTCATGTATTGCAACAAGCCCGGTCCTTTCATCGCAGGCTGCAAGAGCATTTGCAACGCTTTTCTGCCTTGTTTCGCCCCCTGCTACGATTTTTCT
This sequence comes from uncultured Oscillospiraceae bacterium, assembly GCA_949297075.1. GTDB lineage: Bacteria > Bacillota > Clostridia > Oscillospirales > Acutalibacteraceae > UBA8612. The sequence continues at coordinate 8,427 of CASFRX010000034.1, forward strand.
AACCTTTCCGCAGGAGGAAAGCAAAGCCTTATATTCTTCGATATCCTCCGCTCTTGCGGCAATGATTATTTCGTGAGTATTGCAGTTATTTTCAAAAGCTTCAACCGTTCTTTCAAGCACGGTTTTGCCGCCGACTTTAAGCAGAAGTTTATTTTCTCCGCCCATGCGGCGAGAACTCCCTGCGGCAACGATTATTGCCGATACAAAGCCTTTTTCATTCATCAAAATCAAGTCCTTCGACTGCGGATTTATATTCTTCATAGCTCATAAAGGTATTAATCATTTCAAGCATTGAGCTTGTTGAAAGCCTCTGCGGCAAATCAAGCTTTTTGAGCAAAGCAAGCCGTTTTTGTTTGCTGTTTGCGCCTCCGCTTATGCCGTCCTCAAACAAATCAACGACCTCTACCCTTTTACCCTTTTGGGTATTTTCTTCGCAGAGCACTCCTGCCTTTTGGAGCGCATCGGTCAGCGCCTTTGTCTGCATACCCTCAACTCCCAGCTTTCCCTCTTTGGCCGGCTCCGCCTTGCGTCTCTCCTTGCCCAAAACATCAGGAATATAGGCATGAGTTACTTTGTCCTTTGGCAGACTGCCTCCCAAAAAAGCCCGGATTTTGAAGCCTGCGGAATCGCTGTCCGTCAAAATCAAAATTTCTTTTTTTTCGGCTAAGCGCCTTATTAATTTTTGCTTTTCCTTGTCCTTGAAAATTGCAAAGCCGTCGGTGCAGATTATTGTTGCATCAAGCAAAGATTCAAGGCGAATTTTATCGTACTTTCCCTCCACTATTACGGCTTGCTTAAGTTTAATCATTGTTTTTTCCTTTATATCAAAATTAATTTAAGCATGGTCTCCTCAAGTATGCGTCGCTCATCAAGCGCTGTGCTTTTAATTCTCATATCAGCGTCTGCCAAAATCTCAAGGCAGGTACGAAGCTGTTCCATGCTCATTTGCGAGCTGCTTCGTGCCGCATTTTTCAGCCTAAATTCACGGCGCTTGTAGTTGAAAACCTGAGCCGCCGCATCGGCAGCCTCTCCTGCATTGAGAGCAATCTGTGCGCGATACATATCCACATAAGAAGAAATCAGCGTGCCTAAAATCACAACAGGCTTTTCCTTTTGCGCCAGCAAATCGCCTAAAATTCCGAAGGCCTGCGCCGCCGTGCCCCTGACAAGAGCCTTTGATAAATCGAACACGCTTGCGTCAAGGCTGCGAATACAAACAGCATCTACATCACGCTTTGTCAGCTCACCCTCGCCTTTATAGAAGCAGAGCTTTTCAAGCTCGTTGAGAAGCATATTGAGTTCATCACCCACACGCTTGACTAAATAGGTTGAAACATCTCGGCTCATTTCACAGCCTCGTTTTTTTGCGCCGTTTTCCAAGAGCTTAAAAAGCTGAGAGCCGCTCATTTTATCGAGCCTGAGCACAACCCCTGCATCGTCTATAGCTTTTATAAAGGCCTTTGCCTTATCTTTTTTCTCGTCAAGAGCAATGCTGTCCATCCAGAAAACCATAACACAGGTTTCGGGAGGATCCCCTAAAAGATCCAGCAGAACCTCAAAATCGTCATTCTTCATTTTGTCTACTGCCAAATCTTTAATGACAACGCAGTTTTTTTCACTCATAAAAGGCATGGACTGCGCAACCTGGTAGAGATTATCGAAAACAAAATTTTCTCCGTTAATTCGGTGAAGATTAAACTGAGCCATAGCCTCGTCAACGCTTTTTTTTTCAAGCTGAGAAACGTAGTGCTTCTTCAAATAATCTTCATCGCCCATAACAAGGCAAAGCATGGGCAGCTCCCCTGCCGAAAGCATTTTTTTAAATTCCTGTTCAGTCAAAGCCGCCAACTTCTTCGCCTCCTTTAATAACACCGAATTTATTGTAGCTAAAATTCAGTTCATCGCTTTTATCTTTTTTAGTCGGTCTGATTATAAAATCCGCATCTGTATTCTGCACGCCGTTGTCGGTAAGAATTATTTCCGTTTTGCCGCTTTTGGCTTCCACCGTACAATAATTTGATGCGAATGTAATTTTGGTATTGTAAAAATCAAAGCTTGCTCTGTCGGTTATCTCATACTGCTTTGTAAAAGCTAAAACATCATTGTATTTTGAAAGGATTACATTTTCCACATCATATTTGCTGAAAAACCTCTGAGCTTTATTGATTTTTTCGCCGCCGACAGTCTGCGGCAGCAGCAATATAACATTTTCACAGCCCTTATTATACAAAATACTCTCTGCGCTTTTAAGAGCGCTACCGTCGCAGCCGATTACAACTGCATCCTGTGACTTTGAAACAACAACGCAGGAAGCGGTATAGCTTATATCCACACGGTCCGTTTCCATAACGCAGCCGTATACTGCGGTTAAAACAACCGCACCGCTCAACGCAGCTATGCAAATGCGCTTAGCCAAGGCTCTATTTTTAATGAGCGCTATTGCCGCCGCAACCGCAATCAAAGCAGCCGCAAGGGTGAGCTTTGAAAAGCCGTTGTCCACGCTGACGCTTGCATACCGAAAGCCGGATAGCCAATCGGTCACATTAAGCAAATAATCACAAAGCTCACTGCATACAAAAGCCGTAATATCCGACACAAAGCCCGTTGGTACAACACAAATCAGGGATAGAATCAGCACCGCCGAAACAGCGTACATCGTCAAAAGATTTGCAGGCAAAAACACAAGCGAGATTCTGCCTATGAAAAACACGGTAACCGGCAGACAAAACACAGTTGCCGCAACTGCAATCCCCATGGCATTTAAAGCTTTTCTTATAAAAGCCGCAAGCCACAAAGGTCTGATTATTCCGTAAAGAGAAGAGCTGAATCTGTTAATGTATTTTGATGTTAAAACAATGCCGAGGGTTGCGGAAAAGGAAAGCATAAACGACCAATCAACAACCGCATAAGGACCCAAAAATGCAATTACAAAAGCGGCAAGGCCGAGAGAATTGAGTGTATCTGCCCGTTTTGAAATAAGCTTGCCTGCAAACAGTATGCACACCATAATACAGCTGCGAACAACGGACTGAGAAAAGCCCGAAATGCCTGCATAGAAAACGGCAACCGACATACATATTGCCGCCCACAGTCTGACATACCGCCGAGAGGCACCGCAAAGCAGCTTATAAAGGGATAACACAATAATGCTCATATGCATTCCGGATACGGCAAGCACATGGGAAAGCCCCGACCGCCTGAAATCAGAATAGGCGGAGTCGCTGAGCAAATCCGTATCACCGGTCAACATTCCTATGGCAAGGCCTGCGCTGTCGCCCTGCATCAGACCTGCGAAGCGATCCCTGATATATTCCTTTGCCTCAAGCAGCCAATAGCCGAAAGGCTTTTTAGTGCAAGGCGATATCTTATATTCCGTACAGTCTGAGCACTGCCAATAAACGCCCTTTGCTTTGTAGTAAGCTATCAAATCCTCAGAATAGTTTTCTATGGAATTTATTCTGCCCACAAAGCTTATACGGTCGTATGCGCTCGCATCCAGCGGATTTTCGACAGAAAGGAGGAGCTTGCCGCTGCAGGCTGCGCCGTCAATCTGCTCAACTTTTAAAATATAGCTCCAACTGCTAGTACCTTTAACGGGCAAGCTAACTATTTGCGCCAAAACCTCTTTTTCCCTGCCGACAAGCTCAAGAGCAGGGCTGTAGATATAGCTTTCATATAAGCCGAAAACAGAGCAGGCGAGCAATATGCTAAGACAAACAACCGAGTATACTCCTCTGCGCTCAAACCCCTTGCAGAATATGCAAACAACAAGACTGCACAGTGCAAAAAGCACGAGCACGAAAGATGCGCCGTCAGTAAGATTGAGCGCAGCAAGCGCCAAAGTGAAGCTCAGCCCCACTAAGGCGAAAGGACGGGATATCATTTAAAAATGAGGGGCAATTTTTCTAAGAACACAATATCATCTCTGTCTGCCGCATCGCCCTCGGCAAGCACCGCCGCCTTGGCGACAATTTCAACATCAAATTTTGACATAAGCTCTTCCATAGCACGCAAAGATTCGCCTGTGCTGATAACATCATCAACCACAACAACTCTCTTGCCTCTGATCTGTTCGCCGTCTGCTCCGTCTAAAATAAGAGTTTGAACAGTGTCTGTTGTAATGGAGCGAACATTTACCTCAACGGGAGACTGCATATAGAGCTTTGCACGCTTTCTTGCAACGAAATATTTTTTGCCGCTCTGACGGGACATTTCATAAGCAAGAGGTATGCTCTTAGCTTCGGGAGTGACTATGTAATCAAATTCGGGCAATTTTTTGAGCAGCTCTTCGCTTGCCTTAACGGTTAATTCAACATCGCCGAAAATAATGAAGCCTGCAATGCTCACCTTTTCGTTGAGAGGGCAAATAGGCAGCTGCCTTTCAAGCCCTGCAATATTCATTGTATAAAATTCAGCCATAACTTTTCTCCTCCGATATTAAACAGTGTTATTCCTCTTTCTCAGCCCGGAGGCCAGGTGAAATCTCTGCCGCCAAGCAAATGGAAGTGGATATGATGAACACTCTGACCTGCGCTTTCGCCGCAGTTTGTAACCACACGGAAGCCATTATCAAGTCCGAGCTCTTTTGCAAGCTTTGCCGCAACTTCAAAAACATGGGCAATCAGCGCAGAATTTGTTTCGTCAATTTCCGCCGCTGATTTAATGTGTTCTTTGGGAATTACAAGTATGTGTGTAGGAGCCTGAGGGTCAAGGTCGTAGAACGCTAAAACCTTATCGTCCTCATAGGCTTTGTTGCTGGGGATTTCCCCTGCCGCAATTTTGCAAAAAATACAATCAGCCATTTCAAATCTCCTTTGTAATGTATTTTATTTCCGTTTATTTAAGCATTCCTGCTACAATTTCGTTTGCGGCCGCAACTGCACTGTCGAGCTTATCAAGCTCCTTTGCGCCTGCCATTGCAAAATCGGGCTTGCCGCCGCCGTTGCCCCCTGCTTTCTGAGCAACTGCACGGACTATTGAGCCGGCGTTTGCGCCTGCCGCTACAGCAGCCTTGCCGCAGGCAACAGCAATATTTGCGCTGCCCTTTTCGTTGTTAATGCAGGCAATAACCGCAACAATATCATCGCCCTGCTCCTTAGCTTTGTCGCCGAGCTTGCGGATATCGTCGGCAGACATATCCTCAACCTTTGCAGTTACCAGCTTAACTGAGCCGATTGCAACGGGAGCAGAGAAAATATCGGCAGATTTGAGGTCTGTAAGCTGAGAAGAAAGGTTTGCAATTTCTCTGTCCTTTTCTTTCAGCTCAGCCGCCATGCCGGTGACCTTGCGTTCAAGCTCGTTTACGCTGTTGAGCTTGAGTGCTTTCGCCGAACCTGCAAGAATACCGTTGAGAGAAGCGATGTATTCTAACACACCCTTGCCTGTTACAGCCTCAATACGGCGCACACCCGAAGCAACGGAGGATTCGGAAATAATCTTGAATAAGCCAAGCTTACTTGTGTTATTTACATGAGTACCGCCGCAAAGCTCAAGAGAATAATCTCCCGCTCTGACAACACGGACACGGTCGGAATACTTTTCGCCGAAGAGAGCCATTGCGCCCATAGCCTTTGCTTCTTCCAAACCCATTTCCGTTGAAGAAACCTCGATACCTGCAAGGATAATTTCGTTTACGCTGTCTTCAACTGCCTTAACCTCCTGAGCTGTAAGAGCAGAGAAATGAGAAAAATCAAAGCGCATTGCTTTTGCGTTGACAAGCTGACCTGCCTGTTCAACATGACTGCCGAGAGTTTTTCGGAGAGCCGCCTGAAGAAGATGAGCCGCTGTGTGGTTACGCATTGTGGCTTCTCGCTCAGCTTCGTTAACCTTTGCCTCAACGCTGTCGCCCACCTTTGCGCTCTCGCCCTCTGCAATCTCACCGAGATGGAGGAACACGCCGTCATTAGTCTTTGTTGTCTTAGCAACATTGAAGCTCCAGCCGTTGCCGTTGATAACGCCGCTGTCGCCTGCCTGACCGCCGCTTTCTCCGTAGAAAGGAGTAGCCCTGAGAACCATAGCCGCCTTTACGCCCGGCTCAACAAAATCCACACGCTCGCCATCAACAATAAGGCTGACGATTTCGCTTGTCTCGCTCATCTTTTCGTAGCCTACAAACTCTGTTGCAGGCAGACCCTTTGTGACAATGCCTGTATCTTTCCAGCCCTCTGCGCCTGCGTCCTTGCGTGCGTTCCTTGCACGCTGACGCTGTTCAAGCACAAGTCTGTCATATTCTTCAAGATCAACGGCAATTCCCTTTTCCTCCAAAATTTCTTTTGTAAGGTCAATGGGGAAGCCATAAGTATCGGAGAGCTTAAAGGCATCTGCACCGCTGAGAGTTTCGCCGCAGGAGGCTGTCATCTGCTCAAGGAGCTGAAGACCCGTATCAATCGTCTTTAAGAAGTTTTCTTCTTCAAGCTGAATAACCTTAACAATGAAATCGTGCTTCTCAACGAGAATGGGATAAGCATTTTCATTCTCTTTGATAACGGTTTCACAGACCTCTGCAAGGAAAGGGCGGTCAATGCCGAGCATTCTTCCGTGGCGAGCTGCACGGCGAAGCAAACGGCGAAGAACATAACCTCTGCCCTCGTTTGAAGGCATAACGCCGTCACTAATCATAAAGGTTGTGGAGCGAATATGGTCGGTAATAACTCGCAAAGAAATATCTTTCTTTTCGTCCGCATGATATTCAACGCCTGCAATTTTGCAGATATGCTTCATAATGTTCTGTATTGTATCAACCTCAAAGAGGTTTTCAACACCCTGTGAAATGCAGGCAAGGCGCTCAAGACCCATACCTGTATCAATATTGGGACGGGCAAGAGGCTCATAATTGCCGTTGCCGTCGTTGGAAAACTGAGTGAAAACAAGGTTCCAAAATTCGACAAATCTGTCGCACTCACAGCCTACCTTACAGTCGGGAGAGCCGCAGCCAAATTCCTCGCCTCTGTCATAATAAATCTCCGAGCAAGGACCGCATGGGCCTGCGCCGTGCTCCCAGAAGTTATCCTCTTTGCCGAAACGAACCATATGGTCCTCGGCAATACCGATTTCCTTAGTCCAAATATCGTATGCTTCATCGTCATCAATATAAACGCTCATATAGAGTCTGTCCTTAGGCATTTCCATAACCTTGGTGCAAAATTCATATGCCCAATTAATAGCATCACGCTTGAAATAATCGCCGAAGGAGAAGTTGCCGAGCATTTCAAAATAAGTGCCGTGGCGAGCTGTTTTACCTACACGCTCAATATCGGGAGTGCGGATACATTTCTGGCAGGTTGTAACTCTTTCTCTCGGGGGAGTTACCTCGCCTGTGAAATACTTTTTCATAGGGGACATACCTGCGTTAATCAGCAGCAGGCTGCGGTCTCCCTGAGGCACCAGCGAAAAGCTGGGTAAGCGAAGATGTCCCTTTGATTCGTAAAAGCTGAGGAATTTTTCTCTCAGCTCGTTAAGTCCTGTCCATTCCATTTTATTCAAAGTCCTTTCGGTTAATTTTCGGTTATAATTTTTTATCAGTAAGTTAGGATTACTGCCGCAACAACAAGGGTTTCACTGCTGCGGTTGGCTATTGAGTGGCTCTGACCGCCAAGGCAGATGCAGCTGTCGCCCTTTTTAATGGTTTTCCATTCGCCGCCGTCAAGATACTGAGCTTCGCCCTCGATGACATAGAAGATTTCCTCTTCGTTTTCGTGAATATGCTCTCCGATTGAAGAACCGGGTTCGAGAGTGAGCGTTGCCATAAGGCGGGATTTGCCTTTAAATTCGCCGTCGTCAAGCATTTTCGTAACAACAACCTGTCCGTCGCCGCCACGCATATTTACTTTTATTTCCCTCTTCATTTCTTCGTTTCTTTTAACCATAATCTCTACCTCACTGTTCTTTGGGATTACCGGGGATTTTTCTTGCATCCGTTTTAGAAGCTTGAACTCTCATAACTTTATCCACATCGCACATTGAGCGAAGATATGGCAAGGGATATAAGCTTAATTATCACAAAAACGCACTTCCTCACTTTAAGATTAATAATTATATATTATAATAATACTTATTGAGCCTTTTGTCACTACTTAAAGCGTTATTTTTTTAAAAATTTTTCAGCTCTTGAAGTTATATTTCAAAAGTAGTATAATTTTTTCTGCCGCAAAGAGGAAACAGGTGAAAATCCTGTACGAGCCCGTCGCCGTGAGGCACACAAAAAATGCGAAATTCTGACCGATTCCGCAAAATCGGGACAAGCCATTGAAGAATAATCTTTGAGAAGGTGAAATTCGTCGGTGCCGTAAGTCGAAATACTCTTGGCGGTAATTGCCTGCAAGCCATTGGCAGCGGTGTCCTGCCGGCTTGAGGACGCAAAAATAAAATACAGGAGATGCAAGCTATGCAAAAGACAAGATTTAAAAAGACATTGTCGTTTGCCGTTTGTTTGGTGCTTGTTGCGGCAATAGCACTGTTTATAACCGGCTGTAACGGCGAAAACACACCTACGGAAAACTCTACAGCGGCCACTACCGCTATAGAAGCTCCCGAAGCAAGCCCATCTGAGATGGGTCAGGGAAAAACGCAGTTTAATTTCAGCATAACTTTCCCCGACAAAACTCAAAAGGACTTCATCATCAAAACAGACAAAACCACCGTTGGCGAAGCTCTGCAGGAATTGGGCTTAATTGACGGCGAAAAAGGTCCTTACGGACTTTATGTTAAAAAAGTAAACGGAGTTGAGCTTGATTACGACACTCACGGCAAATATTGGGCATTTTACATTGACGGCGAAATGGCTATGACCGGCGTTGATTCGACAGGAATTGAGCCGGGTGTTGCCTACTCCTTCGTTGCAGTCGATGCATGAAGCTGAAAGTTAAAGAAATTGCCGTTTTCGGTATGCTCGGCGCCATGATGTATGCCTCCAAGGTTTTAATGGAGGTTGCGCCGAACATTCACCTCATCGGCACATTTATAATTGCAGAAACCGTGGTTTACCGCAAAAAAGCGCTGTATCCAATTTATGTTTTCGTGTTTTTGACAGGTCTGCTCAGCGGCTTTGCGACCTGGTGGATACCATATCTCTATATCTGGGCGGTGCTTTGGGGCGCAGCAATGCTTCTGCCCCAAAAGCTCTCTAAGAGAGCGAGACCCGTAATTTATATGCTTCTCTGCGGCCTCCACGGTCTGCTTTACGGAACGCTTTACGCCCCTGCACAGGCCATTCTTTTCGGCTTGGATTTCAAGGGAATGATAGCTTGGATAGTTGCAGGTCTGCCATTTGACGCTGTCCATGCCGCCGGTAACCTTGCCGCAGGACTGTTGATTTGCCCTCTGATAAGCATACTTAAACGGGCAGAAAAATTTACACATTAATTCACAAAGGGCTTGCAATTCAAACGGATTGCAAGCTCTTTTAGACTGTCGATAAATGCGCCCGAGCGCATAGTGATGTATTACAAGAATAATTAAGTTATAACAACCGTACAACTTTGATTATCATTTCGGTGGTATATGGTATAGAAAATATATAGTCGAAAAATCACTATGCTTGCCGTTTTTTCTCGCTCGGAGTACCTTTGTACGCCTATCGCTCGAACAAAACGGCATCGGGCATCATTTCTCGGCAGTCTCACAGCTTGCCGAAAAATGCTTTTTCGACAAGCTGAAAGGGCTTGCAATTCAAACGAATTGCAAGCTCTTTTTTGTTTTATATTTATAATCAAATCATCAGGATAAATCTTTTGTTAAATCTTCAAGCGCCTTTTTTCAGCCACGCAGCTGCCTGCAAAGGCAATGCAAGTCACCTGCACATAAAAATCAAGGCTAAGGTAGTTGTCCTCAGCCTTGATATTTGTGATAAAGTTTTGAAATTAGAAAATATCGTGGTTAATTACAGAATCAAGAAGAGCAGGAACCATGATAATAAACTTGGGAAGCCACTCGCCAAAGGCATAAACTGCAAGGCGGAGGAATGAGGGCACAATGTTTGCCTTATATTCAAGCTCGCTTGTAGTGTTATCACCTGTGAAAGTGATTTTGTTTTCGCCTGCTGCCTTAGTTACAACATATTCATCAACAAGGTTTGTATCGCCTGTTTCATCGTTGAGAATATATGTTTTGAGGGTGAGAGTTGTTCCGTTGATTTCAACAGTTTCAAAGCAGCCGCCGATATGGTCGGGGCTTTCGTTGCCGTAGCCCTCACGCTGGATAACAAGTCTGTCGATGAAATCCATGTTCATGAAATGACCCTGAAGGAAAGGACGAACTTCATAACGCTTGCTGCCGGCTGTGCCGGAGAGAACATATGTAGTGCCGTTTTCGTTGAGCTTATTGCCTGTGAGGGGCTTAGTGCGCAGATACTGGTGGTCATGACCCGAGAAAGCAAAATCAACATTACAAGCATCGAGAACCTTTGTGAGAGATTTTTGAAGATAGAGAGCGTCAGGCCACTTGCCGTCTTTACCGAGGGTGTATGGTGATTTGTGAAAGAATACTATTTTCCAATCCTTATCGGTGGAGTTCATATCGTTTTCAAGCCACTTGAGCTGAGAATTGGAAACGGAGAGCAAATCATTTGTGTTGATAACAGCAAAGTGAGCGTTGCCGTAATCAAAGGAATAGTTAACGCCTGTTTTTGTTTCAACGCTTTCGGTGGTATCGAGGTTAAACATATTGGTGAACCAATAATCAACGCCGAGGCCGTCGTGGTTACCTGAGGCTGGAACAAGCGTGCAGCCTCTGTTCATATCGCCGAATGCCTGATCGTATAAATCCCATTCCTCGTTTGTGCTGTCGTTAGTAAAGTCGCCGCAGTTGGAAACGAAATCAGCAGCGGGCAATTTTTTGAATGCGGCAGCAAGAGTATTTGCACCCTTTTGGAAGCTGTCAAGGTTGCTCGCCTGAACATCAGCTATGTTGATAAAGCCGATTTTGTCGTTGCCGTCATCAGTTCTGAACATGCCCTCTTTCCATGTCTGTCCATCGCCTACACGGTAAAGATAGGACATGCCGGGAGTAAGGCCGGTAACTACAGCCTTGTGCATCCAGTTGCCCTCCCATTCCTGACAAATAACATCTTCAACTGTATATGCGCTTGCAGGGAGGCCGATGATTTCAACCTTTGTTTCCGTCTGCTCTGCCGTGTACCAGCAGAAACCTCTGGAGGTTGATGTATCACCGTTTACGGTAACGGAAAGACGAGTGGGGGCAGTGCCTGTTTTGCCTGCATCTTCAGCAGAAGCAAAGCTTGTAACGCTTGCTGCCAGCATGATAACGCAGAGCAAAATGCTGATGATTTTCTTAAAATTTTTCATGTGTTTTCTCCTTTTACTTGAATTTATTTCACTTCTTCAACATAAACAGTAAAGCTTGTGCCGTCTTTTCGAGGAGCATTTTTAAAGCTCAGGCCTGCATTCATAAGCAGTGCGCCCGAATGGACTTCGCCTGTCCAGCTGTCACGGTAATACTTATCGGGGTCAAGACCTTTAAGACGGGCAAAGAAAGTGGAGTTGCAGTTATAAAGCATGGTCACAAAAGTGAAGAGAGCCTCGCTCTTGTCCTGAGCTACATAGCCCCACGCACAGTGGTGTCCGTCCTCCATGGGAGCAATAAGTCGGTAAAGGTCGCCCGAATGAATTACATCGTAATACTTGTGGTAATCTGCAACCTGCTTTTTGACTGTTTCAAGCTCCTCATCGTTGAGCTTAATGGGGTCAAGCTCATAGCCGAATGTGCCTGCCATGGCAACATTACCCTTGGTTTCGTAGCCGGTGCGGCCGCAGGCGGAAACATGTGCGCCAACGGTTGAAACAGGATAGCACATAGATGTGCCGTACTGAATTGAAAGGCGTTCAATGGGGTCTGTATTGTCGCTGCACCAAATCTGCGGAGAGAAATAGAGCATACCGGGGTCAAAGCGACCTCCGCCGCCTGAGCAGTTTTCAAGAAGAATGTGGGGATATGCGTCCACAAGCCTGCCCATGAGCTCATATGTGCCCAGCACAAAGCGGTGGAAAACCTCCTGCTGTCTGTCCGCAGGAAGCAGAGCAGAGCCTGCTTCGGAAATGTTGCGATTGAAATCCCATTTGACATAGTCAATATGGTTATTTGACAGAACCGTACTCATCTGTTCAAAAATATTATCTCTCACATCCTGCCTGGACATATCTAAAACATACTGATGACGGCCTATTGATTTATCTCGGCCGGGCACCTGCAAGCACCAATCGGGATGGGTGCGATAGAGGTCGGAATCGGGAGAAATCATTTCGGGCTCGTACCAAATGCCGAATTTGAGACCAAGGGCATGAACTCTGTCCACAAGGCTCTTGATGCCGCCCTTAAGCTTATTCTCGTTGACATACCAATCGCCTAAGGAGTTTGTATCATCATTTCGGGTACCGAACCAGCCGTCATCCATAACGAGCATTTCGATGCCGAGCTCTTTTGCTCGCTTGGCAAAAGCCACCAGCTTATCATCGTCAAAATCAAAATATGCAGCTTCCCAGCTATTGATAAGCAAGGGACGCTTTTTGTTTTTCCATTCTCCGCGGATAAGGTGATTGTTGTAGAGTCTGTGGAACACACGGCTCATTTCGCCTATGCCCTGAGCGGAATAGACCATAACCAATTCGGGAGATGTGAAGCTTGAGCCGGGTTCAAGCCGCCAACTGAAATCGGTGGGATTGATGCCCATAATAATTCGGGTTGAGCCGTTGAAATCGACCTCAATATCAGCCGCAAAGTTGCCGCTGTAAACCAAATTGAAGCCGTAAGCCTCGCCGTAATCCTCGGTTGCGTTATCCTTTGCAAGGGCAACAAAGGGGTTGTGAGTGTGGCTCGATGAGCCTCTCTTGCTGGCGATTGACTGAATACCGTGCTCCAAATGGCGGGTAACGAGAGTGCGTTCCTTGCAGTGGAAGCCGTAGAGATGCATCATGTTGAAATCCATGCTGTTAAAATCCACGCAAGCGCTGTAAACTCGCTGAATATCCATAGGCTTATCGGAGGAGTTTTCAACACGCACGCTTCTTGTCATTGCGCCGTAGTTTTCAAAAACGGTATAGAGCAAATAGACCTTTGCTCCCGTTACTTTGTCGAGGGTTTCAACCTCAAGAGTAGAGGCGTCGTCATCGCTCATTGAATAAAGAGCCGGCAGACCCTCAAGAGCCGGCTTGCCCTTGAAAATCCTGTGGCTTATGTAGCGAATATCCGTTGAAGTGTTGCCAAAGCTGTTGCGGATTGCAAGGGCGGAAACACGCATGTCTCCCGTGCCGTTGCAAGAATATTCCATCGGCCACGAATCGCAGGTAAAGCCGCTTGCCTCCTCCAAAACAGGGTTAGAGGGGCTGAAAGATGCGTTGTGCTGGTGAGGCGCTAAAAACTCCACAGAATTATCGGGAATATATGAGCCGTAATAAAGATGAATCAAATAGTCTTCTTTATAGGCTTGGAAAATATAGCTTGATGTTTTGGTATCAAGCTTGAAAATTCGCTTTTCGCTGTCAAAACTTATAGGCAAATACAGACACCTCTTATCTTAAATACTTAGTAGTATTTATAATAATATATTTTGCCCAAAATAGCAAGTAAAGACAAGCAATAATTTATTAATGAGGTAAACAATCTTTAACTAAACTTCAAATTTTGAGCTGTTCTGCCTCTGAAAAGCAAAAAAGCTCCCGGTGCAAACACCAAGAGCCTTTCGCCAATAAAAGTTGAATTAGAAAAGCTTTGTAACAGCCTCAACAACAGCAACAACTGCTTCCTTAACACCGTTCCAGTTGATACCACCGAAAGCAGAAACAACAGCGTTGATGTCGAAGTTCTTTGCGAATGCGACGATAGCGTCGATAACGATTGTGACATAATCCATGATGTGCACCTCCTCCACCTTTAATGATGCTTCTATAATACCATGTTTTCCATAGTTTGTCCATAAAAATTTGAAAATTATGAATTTTTTTGCAAATAATCAAATTAAACTTCGATTATGGAACAAAAATAAGCAAGTTACACAAAATATTTGGTAAATTTAACTAATAATCCTATCTAAAATTCGTTGGCAGCTTTTTCCGTCAACAGCTTCAAGGTTTAGCTTTTTGAATTCTTCAAGCTTTTCATCCGCCTTTGCGTTTCTTACAGCGGCAATAAGCTCATCGGTGTTTCGGACTATTTTTCCGGGCACAAAGGTTTCATAATCATAGTAAACAGGTCTGCGAGCCAAGTATTCCTCCATATCGGGAGCGAAGAACACGCAAGGCTTATCCAGCAGAACGAAATCCATGCAGATAGATGAATAATCCGTAATCAGCATATCGCTTATCAAGGTCAGTTCGTTAACGCTCTTGTAATCCGTTACATCTATTGCTCCGTTCAGCCTTGCCGCTCCGTGAACCTGAGGATGCAGGCGAACAAGCAAACAGTATTCATCGCCGAGAGCCTTCGTAAACTTTTCATAGTCAAAAAGCTTCAAAAATTCTGCATCGCTTTTAGGGTCATCACGGAAAGTCGGAGCATAAAGCACAATTTTTTTGCCCTTACATTGGGGATGTTTTTCTTCAAAATCAGCCCTCAATTCTTTTGCGTTCGCAGCATTTAAGAGAGCGTCCGCTCTTGGAGAGCCGAGGGGCAAAACTCTGCTTTCATCAATGCCGAAAGCGCTTGCATAAATGTGCCTTACGCCCTCAGCCGAACAAATAACAAAGCTCAGCTTTTTGTCTGCGGCAAGCTCAAGCTCACGAATTTCCTTAGGCAGTTCGATACTCAAACCGAACTGCTTGAAAGCTCCCTCGCCGTGCCAAAGCTGAACAAGCACAGCCTCCCTGCGGAAATTCAAAAAGCCCATGGGCATGAAATTATCGTTCATAAAAACATATTTGCTCGTGGCAAATTTAAAGGTTTTTACGGTAAAAAACGCAATCGCCTTGAGGGGCGAAGAAAAATCCTCGTGGGAAATGCAGTTAAAATCGTAATTCCCTCTTTTTTCAAGCTCTTTCCTTATTTCTCCCAAGCTGTCATTAAAGGAGGCATTGTGGGGAGAAAGCAAAGTAACCCTGTTAGCCTTTAAAGGAAACAGGGCACGGAAGAAATTAAAAATAATCGCAAGAATCCTGTAAAAAAATTTTTTCATCGCTTCGTTCAACTCAAAAATATTATTCGGATTTTACTCTCTTGTCGTAAATATCGCAGACCTCATCTGCCGAACCGGCGGCAATAATCTTGCCCTTGTCCAGCAATATAGCCTTTGTGCAAAGGCGGCGAACCTGAGCGGTGTTATGGGAAACAAAGAGCACGGTAACGCCCTTGTCAAACATACTTTTCACCTTGGCTTCGCTCTTAATTTTAAACTTTGCATCGCCCACGGAGAGAACTTCATCGAGAATAAGCACCTGAGGCTCAACCGCCGTAGCAATGGAAAAGCCGAGCCTTGCTCTCATGCCCGAAGAATAGTTTTTGACGGAAACATCTATAAAATCTCCAAGCTCCGAGAAAGCAACTATTTCATCGTAGCGTTCTTCAATATACTTGCGGGAATATCCCATAGTTGCGCCGTAAAGATAAATATTTTCGGCTCCTGTGTAGTTCATATCAAAGCCTGCGCCGAGCTCAAGCAGGGGTGCAATAACGCCGTTGACCTGAACAGTGCCCTTAGTGGGCTTTAAAACGCCTGCAATAACCTTGAGCAGCGTGCTTTTGCCTGCGCCGTTAAATCCGAGGATGCCTATGCGCTCGCCCTCTTTAACCTCAAAGGAAACATCGGTCAGAGCCCAAAACTCAGTATACCGGAGCTTGCGCTTTAAAAATTTAATCAGATATTCTTTTATATTGTCGATTTTTTCTTTATTAAGGTTGAATTTAACGCTTATATTTTCAACCTTGACTGCTGTTTTAGGCATATAGCTACCTCAGATATGAAGAATAAATTTATCCTGATTTTTATAGAAAACAATGGCACCGATAAGCACCATAGCAATGCTGAAGCCGCTTGCATACAGGAAATGATTCCAGTTCCACATTTCACCGAAAAGCACGCAGGAGCGGAACATAGAAACAATAGAATAGAGGGGATTTGCCATTAAACCCATCAGTACAATCTTGTTAGCTCCGAGTTTATCTACAGTATAGAAAATAGGTGTTGCATAGAAAATCAGCATGCAAAACACCTCGTATAGGTATTCGATATCCTTGAAAAAAACATTCAGCGTTGAAAGAATCAAGCCGATGCCCGTGCAAAGCACAAGCAAAATAATTACGGGAACAAACGCTAATAGGATATACGGCGTGATATGAAGCTGAACATCGGTAAAGAGACCGTAATACAGCATCACAACAATCAATACTGAAAGAGAAATCACAAAGGTTACAAAATTTGAAAGCACATTGGAAATGGGATAAATATATTTGGGAACATAAACCTTTTTGATAACGCTTGCGCTGTTGCGGATTGAGCGCATGGCACGCTTTGTTGACTGAGTAAAAAATTCATAGAGCAAGCGGCCGCAGAGCAAATATATGGGATAGCAAACTATGCCCTCGTTGCTTTTGCCGAAAATATTGCCGAAAACCAAAACAAGCACAATGGTAGTCATAAGCGGCTGCAAGAAAGTCCAGAATATGCCGAGAACGGAATTTCGGTATTGGAGCTTAACATTTTTTCGCACAATTTCCTTGAGCAGGAAACGGTATTTCCATAAGTTTCGGAAATAGTCCTTAGCTTTAATTTTCTTTTGTGAAGTGTTCATTTAGTCACTTCTCCTGTTTCTTTTGTTTTATTTTCCTAACCACTTTGCAAAATACTTGAACATTGAAGCTATCTGAACAAGCATGAGCTTAAAGTTCTTTTTGCTCTCTCTGCCCCATACATGATAAACGGTAGCTTCAGGGTAGAATACAGCCTTTGCAAATTTTCGCACTGTTCTTGTGATATCGCAATCTTCAAAATACATAAAATAGCGCTCATCAAAGCCGCCGATTTTCTTAAATAAATCCGTGCGGAACATCATAAAACAGCCTGTTGCGTTTTCAATTTCGCATGGCTTGCTCAAATCCTCATCAAGCATTGCATATTCACGCAAAAATTTATGTGGGTCTTCTTCGTTTCTCATGCGGCTTGCAACGAGATACTTTATCTTCGGGTTGCGCTTGCCGAGAATCTGCATTCTGCCGTCGGGGAAGCATATTTTCGGTGAAAGCAAGCCGATTTCGGGATGCTCCTGCATATATGCCGTCATTTTGGCAATAACATCTTCATTTATACTGATATCGGGATTTATTACGCAGTGATAAACCGAATCAAGCTCAGACAGCACAACATTGTGGCCGCTGCCGAAGCCTTTGTTTGTTTTCGTCTCAATAACCTGAACCTCGGGATATGTTTTTCCGATATACTCCGGTGTGCCGTCAGTTGAAAGATTATCAACTACGGTGAGCTTAAAATCAACGCCCTTTGTGTGCTTAAGCAGGATTTTAATTGTTTCATCTATACTGCTCATATTGTTGTGAGTAACAATACAGCCTGTAACCTTAATGTTAATAACCGACATTCCTTTCAGCAGCCGAGGATATTTTTTGTTATGTTAATTCGCCATTTGATTTTTTGCAAGTTAGTAGTTTTACCGCCTGTCATGCTGCCCTCGTTGCGCCGCCACAAAATCAGCGGTTCGGGCAAAAATTCCACCTTGCCGAATTTTTCACTGACCAAGCCTAACCATTGGTCGTGCATGGGTATATCTTTCGGGAAAGGCAGAGCCGCCTCAAAGGCAGAGCGCGTGAGCGCCATGCAGGCGCCTGTGTAGCTGTTTTTGATTATGTTGCGTAAAATTCCCGGCTTCGCCCCACGCAAAGCGAACAGAGTTTCTCCGGTTTTGTTAAGGTCGGCATCGGTCAAATACGCATCGTGCAAAACACAGCAGGCACCGCCCTCTATAGCAGACATAACCTTTTTTACCTTGTTTTCAAGCCACACATCGTCCTGGTCGCACAAAAAAGCGACATCGCCCCTACAGTTTTTAAGCAAAAACTCCTTGTTGGCGTCAACGCCCTTTTGCGGACCTTTGAGGTATTTAACCCGTTCATCCGCCAAAAAAGGCTCTATTTCGACAAAGGTTTCATTGCCTTTGCTGTCGTCGGAAATGAGAAGCTCATCATCTGCGGAAAGCTGAGGCAAAACGGACTTTATTTGCGCTTCAATATATTTTTCGCCGTTATAAGCGGCAAGCAGTACGGATATTTTCATAAAGTTTTAACCACATACTTACACATAGTAGTTGAGAGATTGTAGCATATAATTATTAACATATTATTAATAAGCTTCAATACCGCTTCAGCCGAGCTTTAGGCCCCTTGCACAGCTCAAAAGGGCTGTTTTTTCGTTTACAACATCTTCTGATATGACACATTCCAGCAGAGCGTGCAAAGCTTTGCCAATCTGCCTGTCTGCCAAGCCTATTTCGGATAAATCACAGCCCCTTACGGCAAGGCGTGAAAGAGTGTAGCACTCCTGCACTCCCTCAATTTCATCAATCATTTTAATCAGCTCATCGCTTTGCGATAGGCCTATAGCTTCTTTAAACAGAGCAAGCCTTTTTGCGCCCTCAACGCCGATTTTATTCATCACGCGCTTAACGCACGGCTTTTCGGCAACAAATAAAATATCTTTATATTCTGCAAGCTCCTGAACGGATTTGATTATGCCGTTGCTGAAGCGCATATTTTTAAGCAGCTCTGCAGCAGCCCCTGAATTGAGATTTTGAAGCAAAACGGCAAGCCTGATTTCAAGCTCACAGGGTGCAGCCTCAACCTGAAAAGCGATTTTTTCAGTTATTTCAGCTTGCGGTATAAACACATTGAAAACCGAGCCGAAGTTAACCAGAATTTTACCGCAGTTTCCTTTTAAAAGCTTTGAAAACTCCGCAGTTATGCGCTCGACGGCTATATTATTAAGCAAATTCTTTTTTTGGATTATAGCCGCCGCAGTTTCTTCCTCAATTTCAAAGCCTAAGGTTGCCGCAAAACGCAGAGCACGAATAATCCGCAGAGCATCTTCGTCAAAGCGTTTCTGAGGCTGACCGACACAGCGAATGAGCCTTTTTTCCAAATCCTCCATGCCGCCGCAAATGTCGGTTATCTCTCCCTCCCTGTTTACCGCCATTGCGTTTACGGTAAAATCTCTGCGGCATACATCTGCCTTTAACTCCGCCGTAAAGCTGACCTGCTCAGGGCGGCGGTTATCCAGATATTCTCCGTCCACCCGAAAGGTTGTTATTTCAATGGGGCTGTCTATAATTACGGTAACCGTGCCGTGCTTTATGCCTGTAGGTATGGTACGGTAGTTTTCAAAAACAGCCACGGTTTCTTGGGGCTTAGCAGAGGTGCAAACATCCCAATCATAAGGTGTTTTGCCGAGCAAGCTGTCTCGCACACAGCCGCCTACGGCATAAGCCTCAAAGCCTGCCTTTTCAAGCAAGCCGAGAGCAGTGATTATATTTTGCGGCACATTGATTTTCAAAATCCAAATCCTTTCACAAACAGATAGCCTTAAACATAGTATGGTAGAAAAAAGCTTAACAGGAGTGATACCATGCCCAGCGTATATTTAAGCCCGTCCACACAGGAAAACAACCTCTATGTCATAGGCGGAACTGAAGAATACTACATGAACCTCATTGCAGATGCAATGGAGCCGTATCTTGAAGCAAGCGGCATAAACTTCGGGAGAAACACACCGGATATGACTGCCGCCTCATCAATCCGCCAAGGAAACGCAGGAAACTATGACCTTTACTTAGCAATACATTCAAATGCGTCTCCAGAGAGAATGTACGGAACACTTATGGGAACGGATATATTCTATTATCCCACAAGCCGAAACGGCAGACGCTTTGCAGATATAATAGCAGAAAATTTTAAAAATATCTATCCCTATCCCGAGCTCGTTGACACAAGGGCAACAACGGCTCTCGGCGAAGTTCGTCAGCCCACAATGCCCTCGGTTTTGGTAGAAGTAGCATACCACGACAACGAGGAGGACGCCAACTGGATTGTTGACAACATAAACACTATTGCAAGAGCGCTGTCCAAATCCGTTGCAGAATATTTCGGAGTTCCTTTTGTTCAGCCGCTTGAAAGCGAAATCGGAACAGTAAGGCTGAGCAGCGGCTCCCTGAATATCCGTTCCTCACCCTCCCTGACCGCACCCATAATCGCAAGAGCAAAAAACGGCGAAAAAGTGGAAATTCTCGGTGAAGAAGGCAGCTGGTACAGAGTCAATTACGGCGGCAGAACAGGCTTTGCAAGCAAGAATTTTATCAGCAGATAAATAAAGGCTTCTAACCGTCGTATCTGTATCCGAGGGTTAGATACCTGTAAATATTTCCGAAATCGTCATAAAGCGCCCTGACATAGCGCAGAATAATAAAGGAACAGCCTCTGCCGCTGACGCTTCGGTTTGCAGGCAGATATATTCTGCTTTGAAAAATCAGGGTAATTTCATCATTTTCGTTAACAAGGGTTTCAATAAGCTCTTCTTCAGCTTCAGGCAAAGTATATTCGTTCAGGAAGCTTTCCGCAAGCTCAGTTCCCTCGCAGCAGACGAGACGGATATCGTTTCTCAGCAGCCATTTAGCCGCATCAAGGCGCAGGCCTTCATGTGTTTTCAGCGTATGCTTCACTTGGACTCCGTCTCCCTCCGTCAAAAAAATGAATACTTTGTTTAGCCGACTTGCATAAATTTATTATTTCACTCTTTTAAAAATAGCACGAAAAGCTGAATTTTGCAACTGAAGCAATAATAAACTTGCAAAATGTGCCCTATTATAGTATTATGAATAAAGATATACTAAAAAAAGTAATAGTTAAAGGTGATTTAATGGCTTTATACAGCAGCCTTTCGGCAGAACAGCTCAGAGCTGAATTTGACGATGTGAAACAGCAATATGACGATTTCAAGGCAAGAGGTCTTGAGCTCAACATGGCTCGTGGCAAGCCAAGCACGGCTCAGCTTGATATGTCTCTCGATATTTTTGACAGCGTTAACGCTCTCAACGGCTACAAGGCTCAGGACGGCACAGACTGCCGCAACTACGGCAACCTCACAGGTCTTGAAGAATGTAAAACAATATTTGCACAGGCTCTCGGCGTTCAGAACGACAACATAATCGTCTGCGGCAACTCCAGCCTCAATATCATGTTTGACTATATTTCACAGTGCATGACTCATGGAGCAGGCGCAGAGCCTTGGATGCGCCAGGGAAATATTAAATTTGCCTGCCCCGTACCCGGCTATGACAGGCATTTCTCAATCCTTGAATATTTCGGCATTGAGATGATAAATGTACCCATGCTGGAAACAGGCCCCGATATGGATGTGCTTGAAGAGCTTGTCAAAGACCCAAGCGTTAAGGGTATGTTCTGTGTTCCCAAATACTCTAACCCTCAGGGTTACACCTTCTCCGATGAAACAGTGCGCCGCATTGCCGCCCTCAAGCCTGCCGCACCCGATTTCAGAATTATTTGGGACAACGCATATTTTGTTCACGATATCACAGAGGACGGAGATTCCCTGCTCAATATATTCCCCGAAGCAGAGAAAAACGGCACGGAAGATATGATAATCGAGGTTGCCTCAACCTCCAAAATCAGCTTCCCCGGCGCAGGTATAGCAGTTCTCTCTGCCTCCGAAAACAACTGCCGCATGATTAAACAGCGCATGAATGCTCAGATTATAGGCCACGATAAAATCAATCAGCTTAGGCATGCCCGTGTGCTTAAGGATGTAAACGGCCTTCGCGAATACATGAAGCGTCATGCCGCAATTTTAAAGCCCAAGTTTGACATTGTTCTGCGCACTCTTGACCGTGACCTTTCCGGCAGCGGCATTGCAGAATGGACTCATCCCAAAGGCGGCTATTTCATCAGCCTTGAAGTTATGCCCGGCTGTGCAAAGCGGGTTGTTGAGCTTTGCCGCCTTGCAGGCGTTGTTCTCACAAACGCAGGCGCAACCTACCCTTACGGAAAGGACCCTAAGGACACAAATATCCGTATCGCTCCCTCTTTCCCCTCTCTTGACGAGCTGAGAGACGCTATGAGCTTAGTCTGCATTGCAGTTAAGCTTGCCGCTCTCGAAAAGCTTATTGAAGAAGCCGAGTGACAGTAGCTGCGCTGTATCAATAATCAATGCAACAAGCGCAGATAAAAGCCTTGCAGAAGCTACAGCAGACGCAAATAGCATAGCGATAGACAAAAAAGCCGTGAGCACAATCATCATCGGAGGGTAAAAAATATCTAACCTTGTCAAAACAAAATTTGTTACTCTGCTCAAAGCGAACAATAAATAATTCTATTTAAACAACATTCATTTTCTCAAAAAACTGCGCAGAAGAAATGCCGTGAGGTCGGTTAAACCTGCCGATGCGATACAGCCACTGAGTATCCTCGCAGTCAATCAGATTAATTCTCGCCTCGCACACAAAGGCGGCTTCAAAGCCCATAGCCTTAAGCACCTGTTTTGATTCTTTGGAGTAGCTTCCGAAAGGATAGGTAAAGGCCGTGGGCTTTTTGCCTGTTTTTTCAGTGAGCAAAGCCTGCATTTTTCCCACATCCTCGTTCATAAAAGCTGAATATTCCTGCACTGTTTCTCTGCTGACCTTTTGCGCACCCTTTCTGCCGTGTGAATCCGTTTTATGCAAATCGTAGCTGTGGTTTTGTATTTCGATTCTGTCCCCTGCGGAAAGCTCGATAATTTCATCCCAATTCATATAGGAATAGCTGAGATTGTGATCGTCAGCTTCAGTGTACATATCCGTAAAGCTTCCAACGACGGAGGCAACGGCGCACATATCATATTTTTCAAGCAATGGCAAAAGATAGCTGTAAACCGTTTCGTAGCCATCGTCAAAGGTGAGCATTATTGGCTTTTCGGGCAAGACAGCACCTGCCTTAACATGAGCTAAAAGCTGAGCAGTATCAATAGTTTCATAGCCCTTTTCTTTCAGATATTTTAAATCGTTTTCAAGCTGATTAAGCGTAATCGTGTAATTCCCTGCCCTGCTTATGCTCTTGGTAATTTGGTGATACATAACCACCGGCAGTTCCTTTTTTGCCTGAGCAGATGTTTCAATGCTCGAATGGGGCACAGCAACAATGCCGCTGACGAGAAGCAGAGAAGCAACAAGCACAAAAACATATATTTTCTTAACTTTAAAAACCATAAAAAAACACCTCATTGCAAATGTATGCAACGAGGTGCGTTTTTATTTTGGAAATATAAATGCTCAAGCGAAAAACAACTTGTTCGCCAAATTGGAATTGGTCAGTTATTTAACCGCCTTAACGGTGTATGTTGCTCCCCAATGGTTCAAAACCTCGACATTGGAAAAACCTGCTTCAAGTAATGCTTCAATCTCGTGTTTCACAGTGAGGGGTGTATCATAATGGTAAAACTCGTCATCGGTAATACCTTGTTCTGTTTTTAAGGCAATCATGTTTTGACGATGCATCTTTTCTTCGTCATCTGACAAGGAGAAGTAATCCGTCAGTATAAAGTAACCGTTTTCTTTCAGTGCAGTATGAAGTTTAGCATATAGGGGAATTTTCTTCTCTTTTGTAAAATGATGCAGACTTTCAACAGACACAGCGGCATCAAACACATTTTCACCAAGCGGAACATCAAAATATGAGTCAAGAATCAAGGTTATATTCTTGCCAACGAATTTTCGTTGAAGCTCGGTTAGCATTCCTTGTGAAAGGTCTATTCCCGTAACCTTTGCCGAAGAATTAAGCTTATAATATTCTTGCAGTTCCAATCCTGTACCGCAACCCAAATCAAGTATGCAACAGTTTTCAGCGGTCGGTAATTGCTTTGCCGTAAAAGGATAGAACTCGCTTGCATATTCGATGTTAGTCATCATATGCTCATCATATCCGTCAAGTCTTGCCTCAAAGAAATCACTCATTTTTTCAAGCATACATAATCTCCGTCAAATTCTTGTTTATCGGTGAGATTATTATATCATTTTTCGCACCTTTTCTCAATCCCTTTTTCTTTGTTTACTGCGGTGCAAAATTTGTTTCGCCTTGAGATCCAAATTCATTTTTGATATAATTATAAAAACAACCCTTGACAAATAAAATCGTCGTAGTATAATGTAACGATTTAACAAAGGTTAGATGGTCGGTTAGGGAGAACATTTTAGGAGTTAAACAAATGCACGATTTTAAGTACGTAACAAGAAACGAAGCAAAGCTAATAAAGGAAGAATTGTATCAAATTCTTTATGAAGTTCAGGATCTGGTCAGAGACCAGTTTACTTTTAAATTCACACCGATTGGCAGTTCCAGCAGGAATATGATTACTTACGATACGAGGTCGAATATAGGTTTTGATTTTGATATCAACATTGAGGTGAATGACGACGAGCAAGCTTTCGGGCCAAAGGAAATCCGAACCATTATACGAAATGCCATTGACCGTGTTGCCCCTCGGTACGGATACAAGCATTGTGAGGATTCAACCCGCGTTCTTACCATCAAGAAGGTAAACACTTGGACATCTTCCATTATTCACAGTTGTGACTTTGCAATCGTATATAATTGCGATGACGGCAAACAGCAGTACATACGTTTCAACAAGGACAACAATTATTATTCTTGGGATTTTCAAGGCAAAGGATTTGTTGGCTTAGAGAAGAAAATCGACTGGCTGAAGAAAGAAAATTTATGGAGCGAATTGCAAAAATATTATATTTATAAGAAAAACATAAACGATAATCCCGACAAGCATTCTCGTTCTATTTTTGCCGAATCAATAAACGAAATGTGCCAAAAGAACGGCTATTTCAAATAGTCGTTTTCCTTGTTTAATGTTGTCCAAAATTTGGACTACAGGCACGGAAAATATGACTTGACTTTTGCGGTTTTGTAAGGTAATATACACACAACAAAAATACTCCCCATAGGCGGCGGGATTGCCGTTTATGGGGAGTATCTTTTTGACCACAGTTTATCCCACAGACACGACGGTCGTACACGGAAACAGTGGAGGTAAGAGTGCCGGAAAGAATGTGTTTCCGAGCGGAAAGGGGCGGAAATGCCTAAAATCGAGCGGAAACAGGTACTCCGGTAACGTTTGGGACAGTGTCGAAAAATGACAGATTTTGACAAAGTGAAAAAGTGCGAAAAAGCCCTTA
>CASFRX010000035.1 GCA_949297075.1 uncultured Oscillospiraceae bacterium
TACTCAAAATTTTCATTTTAAAGTGCTTCGCAGTTTCGTAAGATAGTAAAATTTCTTGTATTGAAGCCACAAAACGCAGCAAGGCTGACGCCTTGCGAGGCTTTTGGCAAAAATACAGGGAATTTTTATCGAGAAACAAATGCTTCCTTATGTGGTGTCGGCGTTGATGCCGAGCTTTATTATCTTTATCCTATATCCGGTGTATCGCAAAATTCTATTTGCGGTGCGTTTTTTATTTTATCGCTCTCAAAAACGATGATTTCATTAGTGCCTTGTTTTAGTATAGAAGCAGGGATATAGAGGGTTTTCTGCGGACCGATTTCCCAATATCTGCCGATATTGAAGCCGTTTACCGTTACAAAGCCCTTTGTGAAATTATCAAGCCTCAGGAAGGTGTCTTTCGGCTGTTCTTTGATTTCCATATATCCTCGGCAGAAAAGGCTGTTTTCTTTGGGCTTTTCCTTGCCGAAGCTGAGCTTTTCCAGGTTATTCATGGGCAGGGTGTAGACATTCCACCTGAAATGTATTCTGTCGCCAAGCAGGCAGCGGCCTGCTATACCCTTTTTGCGCATCATTTTTGCGCCGAAGTTGGTTCTGCCCATATTCTCGCAGAGTATAGTCAGCACATCGCCGGGCTTTGCATTTATATTGACCTCAAGCTTTTCATCGTTGATATATACTATACCCACAAGCTCTTTGTTGATATAAATTTGCGCGCGGTCGCCGAGGCTCTCGAATTTAAGGGTCGTATTTTCGTAAGCTCTGTCGAGAGTGGTCTGATAGGCGATATAGCCGTAGCCCTCGCCGTATTTCTCCATGCACTTTGGCACATCGGAATAAACCGGAGAGGAAAGGGAGGTCATTGCATCAAAAAAGCCTGCAAATTCCGTCAAATCAAGCTTGCCGTATGCCGCTTTTTCTCTGTTGGCAGGCACGGGCGGCAGCTGCTCGCCTGTGTGCTTTGCGATAACCTTGCGCACGGCAAAATATTTTGGCGTAACATCGCCGCATTCTGTCAGCAGAGCATCGTAATCGTAGCTTGTTACATCGGGGGCAAAGGTTTCGTAGTGGTTTGCGCCTGAGGTGAAGCCGAAATTAGTGCCGCCGATGAACATATACATATTCATACTGCCCCGTGTGAGCATATCGTCAACAACCTTGGCATAATCCTCAGCTGAGGTGGTGTGATGCTTTTCGTCGCCCCATGCGTCAAACCAGCCGTCCCACATCTCCATGCACATTTTTGGGGAATCCGGATAAAGCTCATCGTGCGCCTTGAAGTTTTCCTCAACTCTGCTGCCGAAATTTAGAGTAGAGAGGCAGCCTTCTATTGAGCCATCGAGAAGATTATCTTTTCCGCAGCCGTCGGAAGTAAAGAGGGGTACATCAATACCTCGCTTGATATAACCGTCTCGCAGGTAGCTCAGGTATTCTTTATCGTCGCCGTAGTAACCGTATTCGTTTTCGCACTGAACCATAATGACATTGCCGCCGTTAGTGCAAAGCAGGGGACGGATTTCGGCGCAGATTTTGTCGAGATATTTGTCAAATCGCTTGATATAAGCAGGGTTTGAACAGCGGATTTCCATATCCTCGTCTGCCTGAATCCACCAGGGCAGGCCGCCGAACTCCCATTCCGAGCAAATATAAGGGCCGGGGCGGACTATAGCCATAAGCCCCTCTGCCGCAGCGGCTTTGAGAAAGGCGGCGATATCCAAATTGCGTTCAAAATCGTAAACATCGGGCTGCTTTTCGTGCATATTCCATGCGCAGTAGGTTTCAACGCAGTTACAGCCGCAGGCTTTCAGCTTTTTGAAAATATCTGTCCATGTGTCGGGCATATTGCGAAAATAATGCACTGCACCTGAAATTATTTTTATTGGCTTGCCGTCCTTAATAAAATCTTTTCCCTTTATTTCAAAAGTCATAACTTTATTACCTCTTTAGGATTATTTTCGGTTTCTTTCGGCTTTTTTCGTGCCGTTTCGGGCAGATTATAAATCAGCTGAACAAATTTGTTGAGATATTTGTTTGAAAGCAGGAGAGTTACGGCAAGAGAAATGGGTATGAGCAGATACATTTCCCGTTCGCCGCTGAAAAATTCATGAGCGTCAAAGGTATCATAAATCAGAAGCATGATTATGTAGTGGAACAGATAAACGGGCAGGGTGTACTGACCCCGTTTTGCAATAAAGCTTTTTTTGCTGAGCTTATCAGGCGTTAGGATTATCAAGGCGGCGCAAATCAGGGTAGTTACCGCATAGCAGGCAAGGCGGATTAAGAAGCCGAAATCTGCTGCTCCTTCAAGAGCGGAATAGGGATGCTGAGCCGTAAACATGGGTCTGACAATATATGTTTCGGGAACGGTTATGGCAACGGTAATTGCCGCCGCTATTATTATGACGGAAAGAAGCTTCAGCCACTTGCTGCGGCTGACTTTTTCCAGCTTTTTCGGGTCCGTGCAGTAACCGGCATAGTAGAAGGGAAACCACACTATTATTCTTGAAAGAACAAGCTCGGAATTGACATTTTCGTCATAACCTGCAAACAGGGCAAGCAATATAGAAATTATCAAAACCGCCTGAGGCTTGTAGTTCCTGACGGCTACGGTTATAACGCCGAAAGCAAAGAGGGCAAACATAAACCAGGCAAGCCCTGTTTCTCCGAAAACTCTGAAATAGAGTACCTGCTTGAATATTAAGTAATAAAGGAAAATGAATATTTTTGCGGCGAAATACACAACGAGATAGCCGAGGATTTTGTTCCAGCGTTTTTCATTGACTGTTCGCTTTGAAAACATGCCCGAA
This sequence comes from uncultured Oscillospiraceae bacterium, assembly GCA_949297075.1. Classification (GTDB taxonomy): domain Bacteria; phylum Bacillota; class Clostridia; order Oscillospirales; family Acutalibacteraceae; genus UBA8612. The sequence goes on from CASFRX010000035.1 coordinate 2,808, forward strand.
ATGAAAATGAAAAGGGGCATATGGAACGAGTAAATGAAGAGGAAAATTCCCCGTGCAAAGTCACATTCAGTATCGTGATAATCGATAAAATGACCGAGCACAACGGTGAACATGAGAAAAAACTTCAAAATATCCCATTTTTGCGTGCGTTTAACCATAAAAAGCACCTCAGCAAGGAAAAAATTGTAAAACAAACCACAGCCATTGTAGCATAGATTTTTGCAAAATACAATGTGCTTATTCTTTAATATTCTAAATATTTATGCAGTATTCCAAAAGGCACATTAAAAATAAAAGCTCTCATTGCTTTGAGCACAGGGAGAGCAAAGTTCATTTTACCATTTAAAAAAGGGAGCATATTCAGCTCCCTTAATTACTGTTTAGTTTTCAGTCAGCTGCAACTGTTTCTTCCGCTTTTTCTTCGGTTGCTTCAGCAGGCTTGGAATAATCGGGAAGTTCGGTATACTTAACAACAATGGGCTTCCTCGCACAGGAGAGGTTAACAGCAATAACGGGAATGTGCAGAGCCATTGTGACGAAGATGCCGAAGCCTATGCCGCCGGAAATCATTGACGGGAAAACAGCGTTGATGCCTGATGCAAAGAGGCTGAATGTAACGCAGGAAGCAACGAGCATCAGAACAGAGATAACGCTGACAACTACATTATTCTTGCAGGATTTTGCCTTTGATGAGCAGAAGCATCTTGCAAAATTGAGAATACCCATAACAACGGACAGGACAAGGCAAATGATTGAAGCGGCAAACAGGATAAAAGGTGTGCCGACAACAGAAGAGTCAATAACTCCGAGCAGACCGTTAACATCAAAGTATTTCATGAAGAAATCAACAACCGTGAGGATATTTACGGATATGCCTTTTGCCGCCATGTAGGGAGCTTCGGAAAGGGCAAGGTTAGCAAGGGGCAGGAACAGACCTGCAACGGGAATGACTGCGAGAATGAGCCTTGCAATCTGACGCTTGCCGCCGATTGAGGAGGCCTTAAAACGGTCTAAGCCCTTTTGGAAGCGGGCGTGCTCAGCCTCAGCCTTTTCGGCATCTTTGAGCAGACCTTCCTCCATGCCGTAATAAACCATATTTACACCGCATTTGGGGCATTCGGGACGCCAATCTGTGATTTTAAGCTTGGCATTACATTTAGGACAATTAGCCATTTTATTTCCTCCGTTTATAGAAAATTACAGTGGTTCGCTTGTTTTATTTATATATACTAACATAAATTATCGGCAAAATCAACAGCTTTTTATATAAATTAATAGAAATTACACAATAAAGCCGCCGTCAACGCCTAAAATCTGGCCTGTTATGAAGCTTGCATCCGCCGAAGCAAGGAAAAGAGCGGCCTTTGCCACATCCTCCGCCTTGCCTATGCGGCAAAGGGGAGTTTCCTCGGCAAGAGCAGCCATATCTTCCGGGGATAAATCGGCGTTCATCCTCGTGTCTATAACGCCGGGAGCAATGCAGTTGACATTAATTGAGCTGGGTCCCAGCTCCTTGGCAAGAGCTTTGGTGAAGCCAATCAGCGCCGCCTTTGAAGCGGAATATAAAACCTCGCAGGAGGCTCCGCTGACTCCCCACATTGAGGAGATATTGATGATAGCTCCGCTGTGTCTGTGAAGCATATCCTTAACAGCTTCCCTTGAGCAGTTGACCGCCGACAGCACATTGCCTGAGAAGAGATATTCGTAATCCGCCCGTGCAGTCTTATCGAAGAGCTTGCGCTGAGCAACGCCTGCGTTGTTAATAAGCACATCAACTGCGCCGAGATGACTGCGGATTTTTTCAAACATTCGTGCAACCTGAGCCTCATCGCTCAGCTCTGCCTGAACCAAGAATCCGCCGATTTCTTCTGCGAGAGCGGCGGCAGGAGCCTGTGTATTATTAAAATGAACTGCAACCTTATATCCTGAAGCGGCAAAAAGCCGTGCACAGGCGCAGCCGATACCGCCGGATGCGCCTGTGACTAAAACTACTTTGCTCATTTATTATTGAAGACTTCCCAATATGCTCTGGAGTTTTTCTTCGCTGAGCTTGGTATAACCCTTGGGAATTTCAAAAGCGCTGTCATTTACAGATGCGGAGCAAGTGTTGATTTTGAAAATAGAAGTTGTTCCGTCATCGGCAATTATCTCAATGCGCTTGAGCTCTTCTTTGCTGTTGAAGTAATATTTGTTTGTGTTGGCGGAATCGGCATATTCCTCGCAGGTGTATGTTGTGCCCTTGATTTTAACCTTTGTGGTTTTTACATAATCCATCTCGGTTGAGCCGAGGCTGCCCCAGATATTGAAATCAACATCGCCTACGGCTGCATCTGCATCATCGGATTTAAGCTCATAATAGGCTTTTGCTGAGGGGAATATCATAAAGAGCTTGCCGTTTGCCGATACCATGCGGATGGTGAGCATGCCTGTCTTAAACTCAAAAGCCATATTGTTGTTCTTGAGGTACATTTTAACGGGCATACCTGTTTCAAAGCCGAGAAATTCGCCTGTAACAACTACGCAGTCAATATAGAACTGCTTGGAATCCTTAGAGCTGTTCATGACCTTTTTCATGAGGGGCTCTTTGGGCTTGCCGTCGCTGCCCATGGGAACTTCAATAACAGTACCCTCCGGGAAAGTTACATCTTCATAGGTTGTGGTGGCTTCTTCGGTTGAACCTGCCGTTGTGGAAGAGGAAGTTGATTTTTCGGTCTCCTTGCTCGTGGTGGTTGGCTCATAGGGCTTGGTTACGGTAACAACCGTTGTTACAACTTGAGTTTGAACCTCACTCTTAACCTCGGAAATAACCTCGGTTTTACCTTCCTTGTCCGTTACTGCTTCACCTTTTTTGTCGGTAACAACTTCGGTAACAACTTCGGTTACGATTTCGCTGACAACTTCGGTCTGAATCTCGGTTACCTCTTCGTAAACCTGACCGTCTGCGCCCACAACTGTGGAAACCTCAGGGTTGTCACCATTGTTTTTGTCGCAAGCAGCAAACAGGATTAAAGCTGCTGCAAGGGCGAAAATAACAGCGATAATGTTTCTTTTTTTCATTTTATGTATCCTCCTTGTTTTTGGACAGCGCAACTTTAATGCGCCGCCTCAAGTTTATAATACAATATTTTGCTTGTAAAATCAAGTATTAGCGAAAATTGGAAAATTTTGCGCCTTAGTCCTCGTCTTTATTGCGCTTGCCGAAGATGCGGCGTTCGTCATCTTCATCGTCTTCTTCCTCGTCATTTTCAACGGGAAGAATTTCAACTTTCAAAGTGCCGATGCGCTTATCTTCAAGGTTGAGAATGGTGAACTTCAGGTTTTTATACTCAAGCTCGTTCATTTCGCCGTCCTTAGGAAGATAGCCGAGGAGGCTGATTACAAAGCCGCCTATGGTGTCGTATTCATCATCGGGGAGATTTACTCCTGCACGCTCGCTGACTTCTTCGATGGCGGTAGTGCCGTCAACGGTGAAGGTGGTTTCGTCAATTACGGAAAATTCTTCTTCCTCGTCGTCATATTCATCCTGAATATTGCCTACGATGGATTCGATTAAGTCTTCCAGGGTAACAATGCCTGCCGTGCCGCCGTATTCATCAACAACAACGGCCATCTGCATACGGCGTGAAGTCATTTCTTTGAAAAGCGCGCCGCATTTCATGGATTCGGGTACAAACAAGGGCTCCCGCATAAGCTCGCGCAAGGTCTTTTGCTTGGGCAGCGATGAACCGATATAGCCGATAAGGTCCTTAATATAAACGATGCCGATAATTTTATCCAAGCTTTCCTCGTAAACGGGGATTCTGGAATATCCGTCGTTTTCGGAAATCTCAACTGCATCCTGAACAGGGTCGTTGACCTCAACAGCCGAAACCTCGGTGCGGTGGGTCATGATATCGCCCGCATCAATATCGTCAAACTCAAAGATGTTGTTAATCATCTCTTTTTGAGTGTCCTCAATAACGCCCTTTTCGCCGCCGACATCAACCATCATTCTGATTTCTTCTTCCGTTACTTCCTCCGGCTCTGCGTTGGGGTCAATGCCTATAAGGCGGAGAATACCGTTCACGGAAAGGGCGAGAATTTTAACGAAAGGCTTGGTTACTGTTTCCACAATATTGAGTATACCTGCGATGCGGAAAGAAATCCTTTCCGGATTATTCATAGCTATGCGCTTGGGTACAAGCTCACCCAATACCAAAGAGAAGTAAGAGGTGATGAGCGTAATCACAACAAGGCTGAAGCCGTCGATTACACCGGCAGGTATTTTTGTAAGTATTGCGATTTTTTCCAGTCCGTCGGAGAGCATATCAACAAAGCTCTGTGATGCGGAAGCTGAGGACAGAAATCCGGCGAGGGTAACGCCTATTTGGATTGTTGATAGGAAATTGCTTGGGTTTTGGGTAAGCTTCAAAAGCTTCTTTGCTTTTTTGTTGCCCTCCTGCGCCTGCCTTTCAAGCTTGGCGTCGTTGAGGGAAATGATAGCGATTTCGCTCATGGCAAAAAATGCGTTCACAAAAATGAGAACGAGCAAAAGCGCCACCTTTAAAAGCAAATTCGCAGGCCCGGGGTCGTCCATAGTAAGTTTTTCTCCTTTCAGTTTTTGGGGATTGTTTTATTTTTTGATATTAAAACATCATTATAATACACGGTAATCATTACGATGATGTTTCAAAATTAATAATTTCAGTTAATAATTTTGTTGTTTTTAATATAAACTCTCGGAACACGCTTGGTAATATCGCAAACATATTCATAGTTGAAGCTGCCTGCGGTTTTAGCAAGCTCCTCAACGGTCAGGGTTTGGTCGCCGTCTCTGCCGACGATTGTAACCTCGTCTCCCTGCTTAACATTTGGGATATCGGTTACATCAACCATGAACTGATCCATGCAAACTCTGCCTGCAACGGGGGCGGAATGGCCGTTTATGAGCACTCTGCCCTTGTTTGTCAGCAGTCGGGGATAGCAGTCACCGTAGCCGCAGGGGATAGTGGCAATCACGCTGTCCCGTTTTGCCATAAAGGCGGCACCGTAGCCCACGGTTGCACCTTTTTCCACATTTTTGACATAGGCGACATGGCTTTTAATCTGCATAACGGGGGTTGTGGGCAGGTTTTGGAAGTTTACCTCGTCCGAGGGGTCGAGACCATAGGTTATAATTCCGCAGCGCACCATATCCATACAGCCGCCGTCAAAATCCATGATAGCGGCGCTGTTGTAAATGTGTCTGAGACCTGTTTCAATACCCTCATCCTTGAGCTTTTGCGTAAACTGAGCAAAAAGTTTTTTTTGGCGGTTTGCAAAGGTTTTGTCTGCAAAGTCTGCACAGGCAAGGTGAGAGAATATGCCTTTTATTTCGATGTTGGGCAGTGCGGCGATTTGCCTGATTTCCTCAATGCTTTCATCGCTTGGATTAAAGCCGATTCGGTGCATACCTGTGTCAACTTTAATGTGTATTCCTGCGGTTTTGCCCAAAGCCGCCGCAGTATCATTGAGAAGCTTTGCTGTTGAAAGCTCAAAAACGGTCAGGTCGATTTCGTTTTCAACCGCAAGCTCAAAAAGCTCGGGAAAAGCGTAGCTCAAAACGAGTATGGGCTTTTTCGAGCCTGCTTCCCGTCTCAGCTGAACGCCCTCCTCAACCGTTGCAACGCCGAAAGCGTAGCAAGAGGTGGGCTCAAGGGCTTTTGCCAGCTCAACTGCGCCGTGACCGTAGGCATCAGCCTTTAAAATGGCCATAACCTTAACACCGCTGCCTACACGCTGCTGTGCAGCAGCAATGTTGGCGCATACGGCGTCCAAATCAATATAAGCGCATACTCGTTGATTAGCCATTGTTACCTCGATTCAATATCATATAAATTATAATCAGTATATTATATATTCGCTAAAGCCTGTTCAATATCCGCAATAATATCCTCAACATTTTCAATGCCCACTGAGAAGCGGATAAGGTCGGGAGATACACCGCACTCCACAAGCTCTTGGTCGCTGAGCTGACGGTGGGTTGAGCTTGCAGGATGAAGCACACAGGTGCGTGCATCGGCAACATGGGTGACTATTGCGGCAAGCTTTAAGCTGTTCATGAACTTCTCTGCTTTTTCTCTGCCGCCCTTTACTCCGAATGAAACGACTCCGCAAGTGCCTTTTGGCATATATTTCTGAACAAGGGGATAGTATTTGTTGCTCTCAAGTCCGGGATAGTTGACCCAGGAAATGCGCTCATCGTTTGAAAGGAACTCTGCAACCTTCTTTGCATTCTGGCAGTGCCTTTCAACTCGAAGAGCAAGAGTTTCAAGGCCTAAATTCAGGTAGAATGAATTTTGAGGAGCAGGAGTTGAGCCGTAATCACGCAGGAGCTGAGCAACAATCTTTGTGACATAGCCTGCCTTGCCGAAATCACGGATGTAAACTGCGCCGTGGTAGCTTTCATCGGGCTGAGTGAGACCGGGGAATTTATCGTTCTGCTCCCAGTTGAAATTGCCGCTGTCGATGATTGCGCCGCCGAGGGTGGATGCGTGACCCTCCATGTATTTGGTTGTGGAGTGGGTTACGATATCTGCGCCAAACTCAAAGGGACGGCAGTTAATGGGAGTGGGAAAGGTGTTGTCAATAATCAAGGGAACACCGTTTGCGTGAGCGAGCTTTGCAAATTTTTCGATATCCAGAATATCGAGAGAGGGGTTGGAGATTGTCTCGCCGAAAACAGCCTTTGTGTTGGGGCGGAACTGCGCCTGAATTTCCTCTTCGCTTGCGTTGGGGTCAACAAAGGTTACATCAATGCCGAGCTTGCGCATGGTTACATTAAAGAGATTGAATGTGCCGCCGTAGATTGTGGCTGCGCTGATGAAGTGGTCGCCTGAACCCATGATATTGATAAGGGAGAAGAAATTGGCAGACTGACCCGATGAAGTCAGCACGCCTGCAACGCCGCCCTCAAGCATGGTAATTTTTGCGGCAACCATATCGTTTGTGGGGTTGGCAAGGCGAGTGTACATATAGCCGGGCTCAAGGTCGAAAAGCTTAGCCATAGCTTCGCTTGTATCGTATTTGTAGGTTGTGCTCTGGTAAATCGGCAGAACTCTGGGTTCACCGTTTTTGGGCTCGTATGCGCCCTGCACGCATTTTGTTTCTATTTTGTAGTTGTTGTTCATTTTAATCTACCTTCTTTTAAGTGTGAAAAAGTAATTGTGAAAAATAAGTGTGAAAAAGTTTGGTTTTTCAGCAGTTGATGAAATGCACCACAAGACTCGGTCCGTATTCAACGAAATTGCCTGTTGCGGCGGCTGTGTTTTCGTTGATTGATTTAACGCCGCTGTCCTTTTCGTTGCCCTTGTGGTAAATCATATAGGGAACGGGGTCGCTTGCGTGAGTTTTGGTCTTGATGGGTGTGGGATGGTCGGGGAGTATCATAATTTTGTAATCATCATACTTTTCAAGGGCTTTGAGGAGCATGGGAAGCACTTTTTCGTCTATAATCTCGATTGACCTGACTTTGTTCTCAGGCTCGCTGCGATGGCCGCATTCATCAGGAGCTTCAAAGTGAAGATAAACAAAATCGCAGCCGTTTTCCATTGCGTCAATAGCCGCCTGAGCTTTGCCCTCAAAGTTTGTGTCGATATATCCTGTTGCACCCTCAACTTCGGGAACGAGCATGCCTGCGCCGATGCCGATACCCTTGAGCAGATCAACGGCGGAAACGATACAGCCCTTCATGCCGAATTTCTTCTCGAAATTCTCAAGGCTGGGCTTGCTTCCCTCGCCCCAGAGCCAAATTGAGTTTGCAGGGCGCTTGCCCTCGGCAATTCTCTTAAGGTTTACGGGGTGGTCTTTGAGAAATTCGTAGCTTTCGCGCATCATAGCGGTGAGCTTCTTTGCGTTTTCATGGTCGGAAATATAGGAGCCTACTACTCTGTCGGAAATATCGTGAGGGGGAGTCATTGAGCCGAGCTCGGTAGTGCCGTTGTGGCAAATAAGGCAGTGGCGGTAGCTGACGCCTGCATAGAAATCAAATTCACCGCCGCCGAAATGCTCCTGAACGGATTTGATGATTTCTGCGGCCTCTGCGCTGGAAATATCGCCTGCGGAATAGTCCAACATTGTTTTGTCGTCATAGTTTTCCTCGTCGGAAAGAGTGACAAGGTTGCAGCGCAGAGCAACATCGGTTTCAGCCATTTCTACGCCGATGCTGATAGCTTCAAGGGGTGAACGGCCTGTGTAGCAAACCTTGGGGTCATAGCCGAGAACGCTCAGGTTTGCAACATCGCTTCCGGGCTTTAAGCCGGCGGCAACGGTGCGGACAAGACCAACCTCACCTTTAGCGGCAAGAGAATCGAAAACGGGCTTCTTGGCACACTCCATGGGAGTTTTGCCTCCGAGGGCATCTACGGGGTAGTCTGCCATGCCGTCATAGAGTACAACTACATGTTTCATGGGAAATCAATCCTTCTATTAATATATATCAATTATTTATAGTATGCTACGCCGGATTCGAATATTTTCTGGTCCTTTTCAAAGGGTACATTCTTGTAGAGGTTTGCACCCTTGCGTTCGCTGTGAGCCATCTTGCCCAAAACTCGGCCGTCGGGGCTTGTGATACCCTCGATAGCAAGAACGGAGCCGTTGGGGTTAAAGGGAAGAGATTCTGCAACCTTGCCGCTTATGTCAACATACTGTGTTGCAATCTGTCCGTTTGCAATGAGCTGAGCAAGGTGCTTTTCGTCGGCAACAAATCTGCCTTCGCCATGTGAGATGGGAACAGCATGGATATCTCCGGCTTCACAAAGAGAGAACCAGGGAGATTTAACCGATGTAACACGGGTGTATGCCATATGGGAAATATGTCGGCCGATTGTGTTGTAGGTGAGGGTGGGAGCATTCTCTGCTGTGTCAACAATCTTGCCGTAGGGGACAAGACCGGTCTTAATAAGAGCCTGGAAGCCGTTGCAGATACCCAGCATCAAGCCGTCACGCTGTTCGAGGAGAGCTGTAACAGCCTCTTTGACCATGGGGTTTTTGAGGGCTGTTGCAATGAACTTACCTGAGCCGTCCGGCTCGTCGCCGCCGCTGAAGCCGCCGGGAAGCATAATAATCTGTGAATTATTTATTGCCTTAACGAATGCCGCCATGCTTTCTTCGATATCGGCAGGTGTGAGGTTTTTGATGACGAGGATTTCGGCCTCTGCGCCTGCGTTTTCAAATGCACGGGCAGAATCGTATTCGCAGTTTGTGCCGGGGAATACGGGTATAATTACTCTCGGCTTTGCTGCCTTGATTGCAGGAGCCTTTGTGCTGCGCTGAGTATAAAGTTCAACAGCATTGCCGCCTGTGGGGCAGGAAGCGTCAGTTGCAAATACGCCCTCGAGCTTATCTGTCCATGAAGCAATGAGATCCTCAGTTGCAATGCTCTCGCCGTCAAGGGTGAATACTGCTTCGCTCTTGACTGTGCCCATGAGCTTGCCGCCTACAGGGCTTTCACCCTCGCACTCAATTACAAAAGAGCCTACGAGAGGAGCATACATTTCCCTTCTTGTTATTCCCTGAGCAAACTCAAAGCCAAAGAGATTGCCGAATGCCATTTTGCATATGTTTGCTGCTGCACCGCCCTCACGCACAACTGTTGCGCTGAGAATTTTGCCTGTGCTTACATTTTCATAAACTGCGCTGATGAGTGCCTTTGCGGCATCCCAATCGGGCAGGAGAGTATCTTTATCTACGGGAAGCTCTGCAAGGTAGACCTTGCTGTCAGCTTTCTTAAACTCAGCGGAGCTTACCTTGCTCGCCTTTGCCATTGTAACCGCAAAGGAAACGAGGGTTGGAGGAACATCAAGCTCGTTAAAAGAGCCGGACATACTGTCCTTGCCGCCGATTGAGGGTATGCGGTATTTGAGCTGAGCCGTGAGCGCACCGAGGAGAGCCGCCGCAGGCTTGCCCCAACGCTCAGGCACAGCGTTAAGTCTTTCAAAATATTCCTGGAATGTGAGCCTTGCTTTGAAGGGGTCTGCACCGATGGCGGCGAGCTTGGCAAGGGATTCGGTGACAGCGTATGCCGCCGCATGGAAGGGACTCCAACGGCTGAGCGCAGGAATGAAGCCGTAGCTCATTGCTGTTGCGCTGTCTGTCTTTCCGCCGGGAACGGGAACCTTTGCGCACATTGCTTCCTCCGGTGTGAGCTGAGTTTTGCCGGAGAAAGGCATATTTACGGTTGCGGCGCCGATGGAAGCGTCGAAACGCTCGGCAAGACCGATTTGTGAGCAAACCTCAAGTCTGGAAAGGTTAGCCTCCAGAGCTTCTGCGCCGTCCTTATCTGCAAGAACTGTGGGAACAAGCTCTCTGTAGTTTTCGCTTGCCTTGGGAGAAACTATTTTTGCTTCTGCCTTTTGTGTAACGCCGTTTGTGTTGAGGAAATCACGGCTGACATCAACAATCTTGTCACCTCTCCAGTGCATAACAAGCCTTGCCTGTTCCGTTACCTTTGCAACTACTGTTGCTTCAAGGTTTTCCGCTGCGGCAAGAGCGATGAATTTTTCCACATCCTCTGCGGCAAGAACAACTGCCATACGCTCCTGAGATTCGGAAATGGCAAGCTCTGTGCCGTCAAGGCCGTCATATTTTTTAGTAACCTTATCAAGCTCAATCTGCAAGCCGTCAGCAAGCTCGCCTATAGCAACGCAGACGCCGCCTGCGCCGAAATCGTTACAGCGGCGGATGAGCTTAGCGGCATCGGGGTTGCGGAAAAGCCTCTGGAGCTTGCGCTCTGTGGGAGGATTACCTTTTTGTACCTCTGCGCCGCAGGTTTCGATAGATTCCGTGTTGTGCGCCTTGGAGGAGCCTGTTGCGCCGCCGCAGCCGTCACGGCCTGTGCGGCCGCCCAGGAGAACGATGCAGTCGCCGGGCTCGGGAGTTTCACGGCGGACATTGCTCTTGGGAGAAGCGCCTACAACTGCGCCGATTTCCATGCGCTTTGCCTTGTAGCCCTCGTCGTAGAGCTCAACAACCTGACCTGTTGCAAGGCCTATTTGGTTGCCGTATGATGAATAACCGGATGCTGCGCCGATTGTGATTTTACGCTGGGGAAGCTTGCCTTCGAGGGTGTCCTCGAAGGCGGCTGTGGGATCGCCGCTGCCTGTTACACGCATTGCCTGGTAAACATATGCACGGCCTGAAAGAGGATCGCGGATTGCGCCGCCGAGGCAGGTAGCCGCGCCGCCGAAAGGCTCAATTTCCGTGGGATGGTTGTGGGTTTCGTTCTTGAACTGAATGAGCCATTGCTCCTCCTTGCCGTCAACATCAACAGTTGCTTCGATAGAGCAGGCGTTGATTTCTTCGCTCTCGTCAAGGTCGGTGAGCTCGCCGGCTTTTTTGATTGATTTTGCGCCGATAGTGCCCATATCCATGAGAGTGATGTCCTTTGCCTTGCGGCCTGCATAAACATCTTCACGAACCTTTAAGTATTCTTCAAAAGCGGCCTTGATAACTGCGCCTAAACCGTTTTCATCAAACTCAACCTTTTCAAGCTTTGTGAGAAAGGTTGTATGGCGGCAGTGGTCAGACCAATATGTGTCAATAACCTTGAGCTCCGTAATGCTGGGGTCGCGGTTTTCTTCCGCTTTGAAATAATCACGGCAGAAACAAAGGTCAGCCGCAGTCATTGCAAAGCCCATTGATTTGTGGTAGGAAGCAACTTCCTCATCGCTCCAGCCGATAAAACCCTCAATGCGCTGAATATCCGCAGGAACATCGGCAACAATATTGAGGTCGGCAGGCTTGTCCATGGAAGCCTCCCTGGATTCGACGGGGTTAATGAGGTATGCCTTGATGGCGCTGTATTCTTCGTCGGTCAGCCTGCCCTCAAAAATGTATACCTTTGCGCTTGCAACCACAGGCTGTTCGCCGCAGGTGAGAAGAGCAATACACTGCGCCGCCGAGTCCGCACGCTGGTCATATTGACCGGGGAGATATTCGCAGGCAAGCACGCGGCAGCCGTCGGGAACCGTCAGCTCTGAGCAGATTGTGTCTGCGTTGGGCTCGGAAAGCACTGCGGAACAGGCTTTTTCAAATTCCTGCTCGGTCAAGCCCTGAACATCATATCGGTTGATAAGGCGAACGCCTTCGAGAGAAGAAATGCCGAGCGTTGAGCGGATATCCGCCAGCACGCCGCTTGCTTCAACATCGAAGCCTTTACGCTTTTCAACAAAAACTCTCATAACTTCTTTCACTTTAATCACCGTTTCCGTTTCTTTATAATTAAATCAAAATAACCCAATATGTCTTAATATTATAGCACATGTTGCACAGGATATAAAGAGAAAAATTTTAGCAATACGAAGTTTTTGGTAAAATTTGCAGAGCATTTTTTGTTAATAACTACAAAATTGTTAAATGTTTAGCGAAAAACACTGTACAAAGTTCAAACAACATGATATAATAGCGCAGTTAATAGTGTCTTTTGGTATACATTGCGGCTTTGTTACAAAGCAAATTACATTGGATTTGGAGAAGGGAGCTGCCGAATAACGATGGAAAAAATCGTAATAAACGGCTCAAATCCGCTTAAAGGCGAGGTTGAAATAAGCGGCGCAAAAAATGCCGTTGTTGCAATTCTTCCGGCAACTATTCTTGCACAGGATGTTTGCCGAATTGAAAATATACCCGATATCAGCGATGTTACGATGATGATTAAAATTCTCTCTCAGCTGGGTGCGCAGATTAAGATGATTAACCGCTCAACCCTTGAGATTGATACAAGAGGCATAAATTCATTCATCGTTCCTCATGAGCTTACAAAGCACCTTCGTGCGTCTTATTATTTCCTCGGTGCTTTGCTCGGCCGATACAGCAGGGCTAAGGTTTCCATGCCAGGCGGCTGCTGCTTCGGCGTCAGACCTATTGATTTGCATTTGCGTGGCTTTGAGCTCCTCGGCTCAAAGATTTCCATAGATAATGCAATGATTAATGCATCAGCCGATAAGCTCGTAGGCTCGGCAATCTATATGGATAATGTATCCGTCGGCGCAACGGTTAATGTTATGCTCGCCGCCGTCAAGGCAAAGGGTCTTACAGTTATAGAAAATGCTGCTCGTGAGCCCCATATTGTTGACCTTGCAAACTTCCTCAACTCAATGGGCGCAGATGTCAGAGGCGCAGGTACCGATGTTATCAAAATCCGTGGTGTGGACAAGCTCCACGGCTGCACATATTCAATTATTCCCGACCAGATTGAGGCAGGCACATATATGGTTGCCGCAGCCGCAACAAAGGGCGATGTGCTGATTAAAAATGTTATCCCCAAGCACCTTGAATCAATAACAAAGAAGCTTATTGACTGCGGCGTTGAGGTTGAAGAATTTGACGAAGCTGTCAGAGTCCGCTGTGATAAGCGACCCGAAAAGTGCAACATCAAAACTATGCCTCATCCCGGTTTTCCCACCGATATGCAGCCTCAGATGACGGTTCTGCTCGCTTTGGCGGACGGAACAAGCATTGTTTCCGAGAGCGTTTGGGATAACCGCTTCAAATATATTGACCAGCTTATTCGCATGGGTGCAAATATCAGCGTTGAGGGCAAGGTTGCCATTGTTCAGGGTGTAGAAGCTCTCAAGGGCGCTCCCGTCGGCGCAGATGACCTTCGTGCAGGCGCCGCCATGCTCATTGCAGGCTTTGCGGCTCAGGGTCAGACAGTAATCGAAAATCTCTCTCATATTGACAGAGGCTATGAGCGCTTTGTTGAAAAATTCACCGCATTGGGCGGTGATATTCAGCGTGTTAATTTCCCCGATGAAGGTGAATCTGAGGCGGAGAGCGCAGGCTAATAATTAAATAGGACATTGTTATTATGGCTCGTTTTTGTTCACTTTTTTCCTCAAGCAGCGGCAACTGCACTTATGTGGGTCAGCCGGAGGGCGGAATATTAATAGATGTCGGCGTCAGCGCTAAGCGCACCGCCGAAACCTTAGATTGCATCGGCGTTGATATAAACAGCGTCGGCGCAATTTTTGTTACCCATGAACATTCCGATCATGTTTCGGGCGTGCGTGTGCTTGCAGGCAAGCATAAAATCCCCGTCTATTCCAGCGCAGGCACTCTTGAAGCTATGGCCGACAGCGGAATCCTCAGCGGCAAATTCCCTGCAGAGGTTATTGCTCAGCAGGGTGTTGAGGTCAACGGAATGTACATACGCCCCTTTCACACCCCTCATGACAGCCGAGAAAGCCTTGGCTATACTATTGAAATGGCAGACGGCAACCGCATTGCAATCGCAACGGATATGGGCTGTATAACCGACGAGGTTATGAACAGCATCGCGTGCAGTAATTTGGTGCTTTTAGAGTCCAACCACGATGTTCGTATGCTGCAAAATAATCCCGTTTATCCCTATATGCTCAAGCGCAGAATCCTCTCCGATAAGGGCCACCTTTCAAACGAGGTCTGTGCAAAAACCGCAAGAGCCCTTGTGGAAAGCGGAACTACCCGCCTGATTTTAGGGCATTTGAGCAAGGAAAACAATATGCCCGAATTAGCTTATCAGACAACTGCGGCGGCTCTTTCACAGAGCGGTATGCAGGAGGGAAGCGACTATATAATGCGAGTTGCCGGAGCGGGCAACCCGAAAATGACGGTGTTTTAAATGAATGTAACTGTTATATGCTTAGGCAAGCTCAAAGAGGCTTATCTGCGAGATGCCTGTGCGGAATATGTTAAAAGATTAGGCGCTTTTTGTAAAATTCAGCTTGTTGAGCTGAGCCCTGCAAAGCTCCCCGAAAATCCCTCTAAAGCGCAGATTGAATCAGCCTTGGAGGACGAAGCAAGGCGAATTTTTGAAAAAATTCCCAAGGGAGCGGCTTGCTTTGCCATGTGCATTGAGGGGAAGCAGTATTCCTCGGAAAATTTCAGCGCCATTTTGCAAACGGCAGGTGTTGAGGGCGGCTCAAACGCCGTTTTCATAATCGGCAGCTCTTTCGGACTGAGCGAAAAAGTGAAAGCCGCCTGCAAATATCTGCTTTCCATGTCAGAAATGACATTTCCCCATCAGCTTGCCCGTGTTATGCTCCTGGAGCAGATTTACAGGGGCTTCCAAATCTCAAGCGGAGGTAAATATCATAAGTAATTATTATCGGGACGGAAAACCCGTCCCCTACGAATGATTGCTTTTATGGTGTGCGTAAACTGAAAGCTTCGTTTATTGGAAACCTGATGAGATATCCGCAGATTACACTTTCTTGAACAAATCCAGTGTATTGAGGCATTGAAGGTATATTGAAGATCTGTCGAGATATCCGCAGATTACGCTTTCTTGAACAAATCAACTGTATTGAGGCATTTAAAACGGCGCTTTGCGACCGTATATTGGAAATATGCTGAGATATCCGCAGATTACACTTTCTTGAACAAATCCAGTGTATTGAGGCATTGAAGGTATATTGAAGACCTGTCGAGATATCCGCAGATTACACTTTCTTGAACAAATCAACTGTATTGAGGCATTTAAAACGGCAATTTGCCGTTGAGGCAATAAAAAAATTCCAAAATGTCTTTTATTTTTGTTAAATATATGTTATACTCTTACAAAGTGCTTGCTTTTCAAGCAAAAACCGAAAGGAGTTTTAAATCCTATGAAATCTGCAACTCTTAAAATTTTATCTCTCATTATGATGTTTGCCGTACTTATCGGCGTAACTTCCTGCTCTCTCACCGGAGGCGAAGAAGAGGAAACAACCGAGACTACAACCCTTGCCAGCGCAACTCCCCTTATGGCTGAGGGTGCAACCGAAGAAGTAATTGCTTACTTTAACACCCTTATGGCAAAAATCAACAGCGGAAAAGCGTCACTCAAATATTCAAGCAACTACGACCCCAAGGGCTTCGATTGCGAAAATTCGGCTCTTAAGGCGGCTCTTCCAACTATCGTTAAGCTCATGAAAGACGGCTTCAATGCCGACCTCGGCGCAGAGGTTGCCTACGGAGAGCCTCTTGCAAACTATATCCCCGTAAAGAATGACGCTGCCGCTCTTGCTCTTACTGCTGACGATATTGTGGAAATTGCTGTCAACAAAGAGGCTTACAGCCGTGCGGCAGAAGAAGAATCCAAGCTTGCTGCGGACGAAAACTATACAACAGCTTCTGCTATTGTTGTTGATGAAGATGTCCGCAAAATCACAATCACCCTCAAGGACGAAACAGACCCTGCCGCAGGCGAAGGTCTCTTCGGCAAAATTTACAACATTCCCGACAGGAAGCTCATTGCCGACGAAATGGCAAAGATGAGCGAATACATGACCTACGACGGCAACTATTCCGCTAAGTACACAGGCTGCACAGTCTATATGGAAATCAACCGCATCACCGATGAGGTTATTAAGCTTGAGTTTAACCGCAATATTGAGGTTACAGCAACCGTTACAGGCGTTGGCACTCTCGCTTCTGTAGGTACACAGGAAATCAAGTTTGTTGTAAACGGCAACGACAAATACGAATTTGATTGGGCAGACCCAAACGCAGTAACAGAGGCGGCTGAATAATGAATATTTTGCATGATATTGACCCTGCAAGAGTTTCTCCAACCGATTTTACGGCGGTTATAGAAATTCCACGAGGCAGCAGGAACAAATATGAGCTTGATAAAGAAACGGGTCTGCTTTCTCTTGACCGTATTCTCTACACCTCGACCCATTATCCTGCAAACTACGGCTTCATTCCCCGCACCTATGCCGATGATTTCGACCCGCTTGATGTGCTTGTGCTCTGCGCCGAGCCTATCCACCCCATGACCCTTGTGCGCTGCTACCCCATAGGTGTTGTCAAAATGCTTGACAACGGCAGAGCGGACGAGAAAATCATCGCTATTCCTTTCTCTGACCCCAACTATAACGGCTATCGCAGTATTTTCAATCTGCCAAAGCATATTTACGATGAAATTTCCCACTTTTTCACCGTTTATAAACAGCTTGAAAACAAGGATACCGCCGTTGACGAGGTCTTGGATGCCGACGCCGCTGTTGCAATTATCGAAGCGGCAATCAACGCTTACAAAGAAAAATACGGCGTGGAAGAATAACCAAACAATAAAAGCTGAGCTTTAATACGGCTCAGCTTTTTCGCTCCTAAAAAGGCAAAAGAAATAACCCTCAATCAATGTTTCTTTACACAAAGATTGAGGGTTATTTCTGTGAACTCTTAGTATCTAACATCATTTGTTTACCTCAGCTTTCTATTATATAGGCTATGTCTTCTTGTAGCTTGCTCAGAATTTTCAACGCTTACATTTTTGTTTTCCCTTCTCAAAAGTTGAGCTACTTTTATGTGGTGTTTTGATTCTGCTTGCCGAAGACATATTCTTGGCTCTAAGCTTTTGTTTTATTAACGCAGCTTTTACCTTTATCGAATAATCTATATTAAAGTTTTATCAATCTTAAAATTATCTCGATTTCGGTTCGTTTTCTGACTTTTTGTTTTAGTTTTTTTGATAAAGCTTGCTGCGCTTTTTTTGCTTTGCTTTGAGCCTCAGGTTTTTACCTGTTCATTGGTATCACCCTTTCCTTGGCTATATAATAACACGGTTTTTTCATTAATGCAAGATGTAATTTTGTACAAAGTTAACTAAAATTTGTTGTATAAATCGTAGATTTTATTATAATCGACGAAGAAAAATATTGAAAATTGTTGATTTTACATCCGTATTTGTGATATAATAAATATGTTAAGCGGTTTTCACACTGCTTATTTTGCTTTACATCATAGGGGGTATAGAAAAATGAAAAAGGGCGTAAAAGCAATGTTTGCGGCTGTTCTGATTTTTGCAATATTGCTTTCCTGCGCTTTTCCTTGCTTTGCACAAGGTGAAGCAGAGCCGCAGGCAGACGAAAACAAAATTGTAGCTAGGGCGTCTATTCTCTCCTGCATGTATTTCTTTCCTGTTTCAGGTCATACATGGCTGTATGTTGAGAATTTAAGCGATGAGCCGATAACAGTAGGCTTATATGAAGTTCCCGTAGGGCAGGGGGTTTCCATAGGCTCCTTTGCCTTTACTTCCCGTGACGGCTTCGGCATTTACTATAATCTGGAAGCTTACCGTGAAAACCTCAACGATAATGAAATGAACCATTGGGCTATAACGAGGGACCTGAATCAGGCGGCTTTGGAAAAGCTCAGCGGAGACATAGCCGGCTATATAAACGGCTGGAGTTTTTATTTCAACTGTGCATTTTTCACTTTTTCTGTCTGGAACAAAAATTCAAATAATTTCTTTATACCTTTGGTGATACCTGCTATAACTCAGCTTGAGCTTATAATGGGCGGAGCAAAAAAGGGCGTTGTAGATATGTATTACCCAACGGTTGACCAGATTTATCGCCAAAAAGGCAGCGGAAAATCCGCTAAGCTTGTTCCAGTCAGCCAGGCCACAATAGACGCATCATAAACGGCAAAGAGAAAAATATTATTCTAAAAGTTGGTTTACGGTTATTTTGTGCTATAATTAATCATATCAATATAAGCGGAGTGCGTGCGGGAGTAGTTTAGTGGCAGAACATCTGCTTCCCAAGCAGATAGTGTGGGTTCGATTCCCATCTTCCGCTCCAGCCAAGAGCCTCGACACGCAGTTTGCGTACCGAGGCTCTTTCTGATTTAAAACACCAAAGGACAGCAAGGCTCGAAAACCTACGCTGTCCTTTGGCTTTAAGAATGGATTTGGAGAAAGC
Source organism: uncultured Oscillospiraceae bacterium (assembly GCA_949297075.1). GTDB lineage: Bacteria > Bacillota > Clostridia > Oscillospirales > Acutalibacteraceae > UBA8612. The sequence goes on from CASFRX010000035.1 coordinate 21,497, forward strand.
TATATAATGAAGAAACCATAGAGCGATTAAGCAATATAGAGATGAGGGGCTTCACAGCCTGAAGAAGATTCTTCTACAATATGCATCTTGCTGCGGCGAGCCTGAGCGGCACGCTGAGCTTTTGCGGCACGCTCCTGCTCATACTTTTTTCTCCTGTGGGCAACTATAACCTTTGCAATAGCGTTTGCAAGTGCGTCGGAGATTTTGTCCTCAAAAGCGATGAGCTTTTCTTCATAAGCGACACCTACGAGAACGAGAACCATGAGTGCGATTTCAATAATTGTTGCGAACATATATAATCTTCCTTTCTTTTTTGAAGCGATTGCCGAACATTTGTTGAACATTTGTTCTTTACACTTACGATTATATCACGATTCTTCAGCTTGTCAATACAAATGTTCGGATTTTTTCGCTATATCAGTCCTAAAAAACGGACTTTGAAAGGAAGAATTTTGATTTTAGCGTATAAATCTCGGTTTATGCACCGAAATTTTGCACAATATAGTAAATCAGCCCGTAAATTCCCGCCGCCGCCGAGCCGTATACAATGACCGGACCGGAAATTGTGAAAAGCTTTGCCGCTGTACCCAGAATGTTGCCCTCACTTTTAAATTCCATTGCAGGGGAAACAACGGAGTTGGAAAAGCCCGTAATGGGTACGATGGTGCCTGCCCCTGCATGGCGGGCGATTTTGTCAAAAACGCCTATGGCCGTGAGTATGGCGGCAATGGTAATGAGGGTGATTGCAACATAGGTAGACGCCTTTTCTTTGTCTGCGCCCAGCCTTTGATAGAGCAAATTGAAAGCCTGTCCGATTGAGCAAACCAAACCGCCGCAGAGAAAGGCCTTGATTGTGTTTTTCAGTTTCGGGGAAGGAGGCATTACCGCCGAAACCTTTTTTTGATATTCCTGTTTATCCAATTTAATTCCACCTTTAGTTCAGTTTAAATTAGTATTTGGTTAAGTGTAACAATTATTCATTTTTATTACCTCAATGGAATTGATTTATTCAGGAAAAAGTAATCTGCGGATACATCAGCAGGTTTTCATTTTACGAAGTCGCAAGGTTACGCCAACTACCTCAATGAAATTGATTCATTCAGAAAAAAGTATTATCGGGACGGGAAACCCGTCCCCTACGAATGATTGTTTTTATGGTATGCGTAAACTGAAAGCTTAATTTATTGGAAATATGTTGCGATATCCGCAGATTACACTTTCTTGAACAAATCAACTGTATTGAGGCATTTGGAACGGCACTTTGCCGTTGAGGTAGTTGGTGTCGCCTTGCGACCTTGACAGAATGGAATGGATGGTATATATTTATATTATAATGGTGGTGTATTGTTTATTTTTTAGAATAAGAGGCGATTTAAAATGAAATTTTCATACAAAACACGAGGCACTTGCTCTCAGAGAATTGATATCGAGACCGAGGGCGGAAAGGTAAAAAGCGTTCAGTTTTTTGGAGGCTGTATGGGCAATCTCAAGGGCATATCTTCCCTTGTAGAGGGGATGGATATCGACGAGGTTATTGAAAAATTAGAGGGCATAACCTGCGGCTTTAAGCCCACCTCATGCCCTGACCAGCTTGCAAAGGCACTGAAGACGGCAAAGGAGCAGATATAATGAGAATGAAACTTGTTATCGCTATTGTTCACAGCGACGATGCGCAGGCCGTGCTGACCGAAATTTCAAAATCCGGCTACAGCGCAACAAAGCTTTCTACAACAGGCGGTTTCATGAAAGCAGGCAATACAACTCTGCTCATCGGCGTTGAAGAAACGCAGGTGGACGAGGTTATTGAGCTTATCGGCAAGCGTGCCCATAGCCATAAGCAGATTGTCACAGGCGGCGCAGGCAAAAGCGAGGGCAGTGTTTCCGCAATGCCCTTTGAGGTCAAAGTAGGCGGCGCAACCGTTTTTGTGGTAGATGTTGAAAAATTTGTAAAGCTGTAAGAAAATATGAAATTTGAAGGTATCAATATAAATAATGAGCTTGAAGCCCTGCTCAGCAGTGCCGTCGGTTCGGGAAGACTTCCTCACGCCGTTATTCTTGAGGGCGGAAGCGAAAACGACAGGCTCAGCCTTGCCCGTGTTTTGGCGAAATCCCAGGTCTGCTCGGGGGAGGATAAGCCCTGCGGAGTGTGTGCGGATTGCGTCAAGGCGGAAAAGGGTATACATCCGGATATTTTTGAAGCTTCGGCATCTGAGGGAAAAACCGACCCTCTGAAAGTTGACGGAATAAGGCAAATCAGACAAAATGCCTTTATATATCCCAACGAAGCGGCGAGAAGAGTTTTTATTTTGCATAATATGCAGTTTGCCAACGAGCAGGCGCAGAATGCACTGCTGAAAATTCTTGAAGAGCCGCCGGAATATGTCCGCTTTGTGCTCACCGTGCCTGTTTCTTCGTCCCTGCTTACAACTATTCTTTCCCGTGCGGCGGTTTACAGCTTGGGTCAGCAGCTCAGCGACAGCCTGAACGAAAAACACGGCATAGCCTGCCAAAAGGCGGCGGCGGTTGCCGATGCGCTTGTTTCGCCCAACGAGTTTGATTTGATGCGTGAAACGGGAGCTTTTGAAAAGGACGGCGAGCTTATAACCCTTGCTTTGGGGGAGCTTCGTCTGATTTTCAGGGATGCGGTTGCAAAAAAGCAAAATCCGGCAGCGGCTGAGCTTTCTTCGGCCGGCGCACAGGCGGCTATGCTTGCAAGAAGCTGTACAACGGCTCAGCTTGTAGCTCTGATGGAAACCGTAGCTCAGCTTGAAAAAGCGGCGGCGCAGAACGCAAACAAAAGCCTGCTCATCACAAGGTTTTGCAGCTTGATGAGAAAGGCATTGAATAAATAGAAAAACAGGAGATTATTATGGCAACAGTAGTAGGCGTGCGTTTTAAAGACGTAGGCAAGGTATATTATTTTGAGCCCAACGAGGAATCCTTGGCAATGGGGGATAAGGTTATAGTTGAAACCGTAAGAGGCGTTGAGTGCGGCGAAATCGCAATCGAGCCAAAAGAAGTCGGCGAAAACGAAATCGTCAAGCCCCTCAAGAAAATTCTTCGCAAGGCGACCGATGAGGACAAGCGCAAGCTTGAAGAAAACCTGAAAAAGGAAGCGGAAGCTTTAAGAATATGCGAGCAGAAAATTGCAAATCATAAGCTTGATATGAAGCTTGTTGATGTGGATTATACTCTCGACGGAAGCAAAATCCTTTTTTATTTCACCGCTGACGGCAGAGTCGATTTCCGTGAGCTTGTAAAGGATTTGGCGTCTGTTTTCCGCACAAGAATCGAGCTCAGGCAAATCGGCATCCGTGACGAGGCGAAAATGCTCGGCGGTCTTGGTATGTGCGGCAGGCCTTTCTGCTGCAGCTCATATATGGGCGATTTTCAGCCTGTTTCCATTAAAATGGCAAAGGAGCAGGGACTTTCTCTCAACCCTGTCAAAATCAGCGGCACCTGCGGCAGACTTATGTGCTGCCTGAAATATGAGCAGGAGGCTTATGAGCATCTGCTGCGTGTAACTCCGAAAAACGGCGCGATTGTTCAGACTAAAGAGGGCAAGGGCGTTGTAACCGATGTCAACCTCCTGACAGGTATGCTCAAGGTCAGCCTTGACCGCAACCCCAATGCGGCGCCTGTTTCGGTTCACCGCCGAGATGTAACCATAATCAAGGACGGCAAAATCAAAATCGAAAAAGCTGAATTTGAAGCGCTCAAAGGAATAGAATAAAATTAGATGAAAGAATTATTTGAAAATTCACAAAAGCAGGAAACAGCCGTTCTGGTTTGTGTGGATTGCGGCGAATACGACCCGGAAAGCTCTCTCGACGAGCTTGAAGAGCTTGCAAAAACCGCAGGTGCGCAAGTTGTGGCACGCATGATACAAAAGCGAGATAAGCCCGATAATGCGACCTATATCGGCACGGGCAAGCTGGAAGAACTGCGTGATTTCTGCGAAGAAAACGAGGTGGATTTGCTCATCTTCGATGCTGAGCTTTCTCCGTCTCAAACCCGAAATATTGAAGATGAATCCAAGGTCAGAGTTGTTGACAGAACAACCTTGATTCTTGATATCTTTGCCGCAAGAGCCATGTCCGGCGAAGGCAAATTGCAGGTTGAGCTGGCTCAGCTCAAATATTCCATGCCTCGCTTGACGGGTAAGGGCTTGCAGCTTTCCCGTCTTGGCGGCGGTATCGGCACAAGGGGTCCCGGCGAAACCAAGCTTGAGAGCGACAGGCGGCATATCCGCCGCAGAATTTCCGCCCTTGAGGAACAGCTTGAAGCTCTTGAAAAGCGCAGGGGAAACCTGAGAAACCGCAGAGCAAAGGACGGCGTCCAGACCGTTGCCATAGTCGGCTATACAAACGCAGGTAAATCAACCCTGATGAACGCTTTGACTCAGGCGGGGGTTTTGGCTGAGGATAAGCTATTTGCAACTCTTGACCCAACTTCACGGGGACTTGATTTGCCCGACGGACGAAGAGTTATGCTCATAGATACGGTCGGTCTTATTCGCCGCCTGCCGCACCACCTTGTTGAGGCTTTTAAATCCACTCTTGAAGAAGCGGCAAGCGCAACCATAATTCTCAATGTCTGCGACGCTTCTTCGGAGGAGTGCAGCGAGCATCTGCGTGTAACCTCGGATTTGCTCAACGATTTGGGCTGTCTGAATAAGCCTGTAATTTCCGTTATGAATAAGTGCGATTTGGTCAGCTCAATCGCCGATTTGCCCACCTTCGGCAGAACTGTTATGATAAGCGCCGCCAACGGCACAGGCTTAGATAAGCTCTTGCAGGCTATTGCCGCCGAGCTCCCCCCTACTCGACGCAATGCGAAGCTCCTTTTGCCCTATTCAGCCGCCGCAGCAGCGGCAAAATTCCGCAGCGAGGGCAAGATACTTGCCGAGGATTATAGGGCAGATGGCATATATCTCGAGGTCATTGCTGAGATATATCTGCTGGACGAATATAAGGATTATATAATAGAATAATAAACAGAGAGTGATATTTTTTGCCTCTTCGGGAACAATAACAAAAAACCGAGGAGGCAAATTTTTTATGGACTTACTCAAAACTGTCCTATGCGCTTTGCTTTCTGCAGCGGCGCTGTTTATAATTGCAAAGCTTTTGGGACACAAGCAGATATCGCAGCTTGACTTTTTCGACTATATTACGGGAATTACAATCGGCTCAATTGCCGCAGAGCTTGCAACAGAGCTTGAAAAGCCATGGAAGCCTCTTGCCGCCATGGTGGTTTACGGCGTTATAACCATTGTGCTTTCTTTAGTTACAAATAAATTCCCGAAATCCCGTAAATTTATCAACGGCACACCCACAATCATTATGAACAACGGCAAAATTTACCGAAAAAATCTGAAAAAAGCCAAGCTTGACCTGAGCGAATTTTTTCTCCTGCTCCGTCAAGAGGGATATTTTAACCTCGACGAAGTCCAGACTGCGGTTTTTGAATATAACGGCAGGCTAACGGTGCTTCCTGTCAGCACAAAAAGACCCCTCAACGCTACGGATATGAATTTAACCCTTGAGCCCGAATATATTTCTGCCGAAGTTATTATGGACGGCAGAATCCTTGAAGAAAACCTTGAAAGAATGGGTCTTGACGCAAAATGGCTTGAAAATCAGGTTAAAAGCCAAGGCTACAAAAATGCAAAGGAAATTTTTCTCGGACTGTGCGACCGAAACAAAAAGCTGACCCTATATAAAAGCGAAGATTAAAAGAAAAAAGCCTCCGGCTTAGCCGGAGGTTCAGCTTGTCGAAAAAGCATTTTTCGACAAGCTGTAAGACTGCCGAGAAATGATGTCCGATGCCGTTTTCTTTGAGCGATAGGTGTACAAAGGTACTCCGAGCGAGAAAAAACGGCAAGCATAGTGCTTTTTGGCTACATATTTTCGATACAATTCCCCCTAAA